>CAZXQK010000022.1:0-10813 GCA_964642785.1 uncultured Faecalimonas sp. | reverse complement strand
TCTTTGAAAAGAAACCCGCCATTGAAGTGAACTTTATCAATGACGGGCAACTTACCATCTTTTGATTTTATGTCGAACTCACGTTAAATAATAAGTACCGGCTTCTAGCTAACAACTGCCTGAGTGTATCTCCATTGCTAAACACTTCAGGTTCATAACATTCCCCCTTGGCTTTAGCCTCCTTTATTCTCTTGTTTTCATCCTTCATTACTTGCCAGCGATAAGCGATCCGAAGATCTTATACAGCTTCATAAACCAACTTTGAAACATGGAAACGATCCACTCCCGGGAAAACAACGTTTGGCTATTTTCTGCATACTGCCGGCCATATCAAGTGAATCTCCTTTACCTGGTTGCGCTTTCCTGCATCCATTTTAAGAAGCACACTGATAACATCCTCTGCCTTAGTTCCCTTTACAATAGCTACAATGGCACCCTTTCGACCATGCTTATCCCGATTGGTAAGGATGGTATATAGTTCGCCTTTGCTTAAAGCCGTTTCATCAATACATAAATGATAACCTATATTTTTAGGATAAAGAATAAAGTCTTCAGCATGTTCCTTCTGATCCCAGTTATTGAAATCACTTAGAAGTTCTTTGTATTGGGTCTGGAGTTGCTTGCCATCCATACAATAATGTTCTGCTACACTTTGGCAACTAACCGCATGATTGTCCAAGTAACGCTTCCATAGAACCCTTTCAAGCATTTTGACTTTCAGGATACATTTTTTAGTTTCATCAATATGCGTTCCAATTTAGCTATCTTTCTCTCAGCCAGTTCCCTTTCTCCAAGCCCAACTTTACTTGCATTGTATGCGGTTTTCGTTTTTACCATTGTGTAGAAAATCTTTGCCATTTTATGGGCGGTTGCAACATTAGCCTGCAGTGCTCCGCTTCTTGATTTAATACGACGGTAATAGTTTCCCATCTCTCCTTTATCTCTGGCTAATGGAGCGACAGCGGTCCGAAAAATTTGACCAACGGGATTTTTCCGTTTCATTATCCTGCTGGATAATATCTTGCCACCAGATATTTTGTTGTTGGGAGTTAAGTTACACCAGCGGCTGAACTTTTCGGCAGACCCGAATTTGTCAACAAAGTCATGCCCCAGTTCACCTATCAGATGCATGACTGCAGTATCTTTCAAACCGGGAATCTCAAATACATTTACTCCCCACAGCTGATACGCAAAGTTCTCGATATCCATTTTGGGAGCATTCTTAGAGCGTTTGCTCTTTCGCTTGCATCTGATCATTTCTGTATCACCTGCCTCTATTTGCGCCCCATATAAGGATAGAAGTCTCTCAATTCCCATGTCACATTCAGCAACTTGCGACAAGAAAAAATCATAAGCGGAAAGGCTCTGTTTAAGCATAAACAGCAAAGCTGCATCCCATGTGCCTTCAAGGGAGAGTGCGATATCTTCCCGACTGGCCTTGCAGTTAGGTTCAGCCAAAGCTGCTAATTCATAAATGTTTCTTTGCCCTTGCAATATAGCAGTGATTATTCTTCTTCCGGAAAGTCCTGTTATGTCCGATAGAACAGCGGAGAGTTTGATGTTCATCTGCTCCATTGCTTTTTGCATATAAAGCACTTCCGTATCAGCCATCCTTATCAGATTGCTCCTCTGTCTTGTAAGGTTGCGGATTTGTCTTGCCGCATTACCGGGTTGGTAGCATGGCCTTAATAGACCATATCTGTGAAGAACCATGAGCCATTCTGCATCAGCCGCATCCGTCTTCTTCCCAGACATATTTTGGACATCCGCAGGATTAGCCAGAAGTACTTCGATGCCTGCATCTTGCAATTTCAAAAAAAGGGATAAGTAATAAACTCCGGTTGCTTCCATTGCAACAGTTGTGACGCCACAGCCTATGAGCCATTCAACAATCCTATTCAAATCTTTGGTAAAACTTCCGAATCGACGATTGTTGTCACCGTCCCGATCTTCAGGCACACACACTTGCATCTCTGCGTCTGCGATATCAATACCAGCTGCATTAGGATTGACAACGGCTAGTTTGTTGCCATCCGAGGACTTGATCATTCGTGCTTGATTTCTCATGACTTACTTGTAGTTTTATTTAAATAACGGTAAACCTGCTATCACTCGAATTCGGTACTCTTCCATACGGCATCCTGCGGCCAATTATCATTCTACGGATTAGCAGAGTCAAACTTTTAACTGAGTTTTAATTCATTCATTATTTGAGCCTTTGTGATTACCGTAACAAAAATATGGAATATTCTGGTAATATATTGAAAGAGGTAACGCCAGGGTTCTTTGAGTTTTATTCCCTATGTCTGAGGGTGGAGGACTTTTAAAAAAGAAACGAACTCAGCTGTTATGCGAGTACCGGAGGTTACTAAGTCCCAATCACGACTATAGGTTTGTCCAGTTTCCGGATCTTCCCAACGACGGCGCCTGACGCGTAGATAGACAGCTTTGCCACGAATGGGAAAGTCTTCCACTTCCGGAAAGAAACCTTTGGAATGTAGGTGTAAATGGGAATACTCTTGAAGAATGGAAGGCCTTTCCTCAAGAAAAAGAATAAAGCAAGTCTCTTGAGAGACATGGTTAACAAGGTCAAAATAGTCAAGCAGGCCTGCAGGAAGGAACAAGCTCAACATCTCCAGTGGAGTCGCGGGGGTGGGAAGTTTCTGGACTCATGCGCCAAAGATAAGGTTTTTAACTAATTCCCCCAAGTTTTCAAACTGAGCCGTTGTAATTTCCCATTCGGTGGCTTTTCCAAACCCCTTCAAAAAACCACCATCTACATGATACTTCACTTATTTTCAATAGTTTACAAAGACATTTTTCAGACGTAAAAGGCATAGGTACTAAAGAGTACTTTGCAGACCTGCCTGAATGTAGTGAAAAAAAGACCGGGAATCCATCTCATTGAACGCCGATATTGCGAAACTGCACGTATGCAACCCAAGAAATAAAGAACTGAACATTTATAAAACAACAATATACATGCATGCCAAGAGAAGGAACTTCTAACACAAACAGGTAAAGATGTACGTTTTTATTATCGCAAAACAAAATTGTCTGTTATTTAAAAATATCTGTCTTTTTTATAAAAAACAAACATGTTATTCACTGCGTTTCAAAACAGAACTATTAAAGATATAACATGAAACTACTTTATTTATCCGAACACCGCTCCTGCTTTAATTATAAGCTTGATTTTGAAAGTGGATTTACCCGATATAAACTAGCAGCCCAAGAATACGGTCAGGTTGATAACGACAGTTGTTTTTGCATTTTATTCCTGTTGAAAGGAGAACTATCGGTTGATATAGGAAGTGAACACCATATTCCCCTTCTTAGAAACAGGATGATTCTTATACCACAACGGGAAAAAAACCGAATAAAAAGTATAGTGTCGGCAGAATGTCTCATACTATTCTGGAACAAGCAGATTACAGCTTGTGACAAAATGTATTTTAATTCCATATCCCGTGAAAAAATGGGAGAAGGAAACAACTGTGTTCTTCTAATTCGTAAACCGTTATTACATGTTTTAAGACAGTTATTTTTTTATTTGGATACGGGATTACTATGTAGACATATGCATATTCTTAAACAACAGGAAATAATGCTTGTGCTGAGGGGATTTTATACTAAGCCTGAACTCGCCTCCTTCTTTTCCGGAACATCCGGAATAGGAAGAAAATTTGAGGATTTTGTACTAGAGAATTATCGAAAAGTAAAATCCGTAAAAGAATTTGCTGGTCTGTGCTGTGTATCGGAACGTTCTTTTAACCGCAAGTTCCAAGACTGCTTTAACCAAAGTCCTTATCAGTGGATGCAGGAACGAAAGGCTGAGATTATCCGTGAGAAGGTCTGTGATCCAGATGTTGCCTTCCGAGAAATAGCTATGGAATTTGGATTCAGTTCTCCTGCCCATCTAACCTGTTATTGCAAAAGATTGTTCGGTTTAACTCCGACAGAATTACGGGTGGAAAGCAAAAAAAACAAAACCTGACCGCCCACTAAGCACCTGACTTTTTTAATACAATATAAGCAATATGAATTTTTTTGAGAAAAAAGCAAGAAGAAAGGAAAAATCGTTTATTTCCCCTCACATACATGGAGTGCCGGTATATTGTTTCCGCCTTTATAAGGACCTTGTCAGAATGATGTCTACATGCGTAAAAGATAAACAAGTACAGGATATTTTTTACTCCTTGCTGACGGGAAGTGACATTTCTGAGTTGTCCGACAGGTATAACCTTTCCATGCGAGAATTAATTTTCATGTATGAGAAAGGTATGAGGGAAGTAAGTTGTTGCTGGGAAAGCATAATTCAAGAACAGCAAAGTCTTCAATTAATCAGCCTTCGGTGTAGAAACTGTAAGGTCCTCCTGCATAGGAGCAATTTTACTTGCGAACAATCCAAAGTCTTTGTTCCACTCAAAGAATGTGATATACCTACCGAATGTATGGATAAACTTTCCACCCCTTTAGAATATCTGGAAATACAACCGAGAATCTTACGAAATCTCAGAAAATGTAACATTTACTTACTGGAAGACCTGTTGCGATTTATCAAGAAGAATGGGTTTGATGCATTGGGAAAACTGCCTGGCATAGGGATGAAATCCTGTGAGGGGTTATACCAGACCTTGAGAAATAAGGACATTCTAAAAAGCAAGGATACCTGTGATCTGTTTCGCTATATATTTATATAAAACAGACGTCTATTTTCAAATATCAGACATGAATAATAAACAAACAGTGGAAAACTATAAATGGATTTGACTTTAATAATCTCAATCGGTATGAGCTTATTCAGACAACAAGATGGTATTTACGCTGTTGATAAAGTCTGTTCAAATCAAACATTTCGCCATTATCCAGTAATTGTTTACATATGGTGACTTTCCCAGTAAGCCGAGAATTGTTTTTTCCCATAAAATCAAACACTAGTCCTGCAATTACGGTCTACCATGTACGCTTACAGCTCTTTCCCCTTGTCCAATAAGTGGTTAACCGGATTTCTCTATCCTAGCTTGGATTCCTGTAAATATAATATAGTTATACGATTATGACATTTCCTCTAATATAGTCACCAATCTACTAATTTATGTCTTTTTTATATAACATTATTACAAAAGTTGCACAGTAACTTTGCAACATCAAAAAAGAGATGCAGAATATTAATAAAAATGACAAAAATCTTTAGTATGAAGAGATCTATTTTTCTTTTCTTTTTATTTTTTTGCGCCCATTCCTTCGCACAGAAGGTAGCGATAAAAAATAATCTAGCGTATGACGCCCTGAAGACTCCGAATCTTTCCCTTGAGTTCTCGATGGGAAGGAAATGGACTCTTGACACCCAGGTAGGTATGAATTTTTTCTTTTACACAAAGGATGCCACCTCCCCACGGTACAAGACAAAAAAGTTCAGCCACTGGCTGGTACAGCCTGAACTCCGTTACTGGACGTGTGACGTTTTCAACGGTTGGTTTTTTGGATTGCATGCCCATGGAGGTCAGATGAATATCGGGGGCATTGATGTTCCCTTCATCCTTCAAAAAGGGGATGGAAAAATGAAGGACTACCGCTATGAAGGCTATTTTTGGGGAGGTGGATTGAGTGCTGGTTACCAATGGATACTTTCCAACCGTTTCAATATCGAAGCTTCCCTAGGTATCGGTTACGTACACACTCGTTATGACAAATACAAGTGTATCACCTGTGGTCGGGAACTCGGCAAGGGGGATGCAGATTACATAGGCCCCACCAGAGCCGCCATTTCAATCATTTACATGTTGAAATAACCCTCTGTATCCCACAGAAGAATCTTTTTATTCTTTATCATGCTAAAAAAGTAATATCAATGAAACTGTTACAATATTATAAAAAGCAAATCCTTATCATGGGCTGCGTGGGAATGTTTCCCTTATTGTCTTCCGCCCAAGACATTTTATCAACGTCGAATACCTCGCGCTGGGATTATTCAAACAGCCGTGTGGAACGTAACGCGAGTGGAAACGTACTGGATATTACCTTCTGTGTCTCTCCTCTGGCAAGAGTTAAGAACCAAGAAGTCGCATACCTGTTCCCCGTTTACATATCGGCAGACGGGCGCGACAGCATCCGTCTGGAACCAATATGCCTGTCAGGCAAAAGAAGGTACAAGGTGATCAAGCGCCGCAAGACGTTAGGTAACTTGAAGCCCGGTACCCCGGGGACTGGTGAAGTCCACTCCATCAAAGAGTTAAAAAGTTCGGGGCTGACAGTAAAAAGGAGCGTCCCTTTTGAACGATGGATGGCAGACGGACGCCTTGTTGTTAGGGAAGTGTCGTACGGCTGTGCCGAGTGCGGCACAAACGAGAGTGAAGACATCGCTTTGCAAGCTGGGATTCCCCTTTTTGGAGAGAAAGATTATACCTACAACTTCATTGAACCGGAGAAGGTATTGGTCAAGTATTATAAGGATTCCTTCGACTGTAAGATAGCTTTCTCTGTTGCACGCCACAACTTGCAGGAACATTTTGCAGATAACGCTCAGGAACTTGACAAACTGAAGAAATTCCTCTCGGAGAACCTGAATATTCAAGGAACGGAACTCAAGGAGGTGAATATAAAGGGTTATGCCTCCCCTGAAGGAAGTTTCGACTACAACAAATCCCTCGCACAACGACGAACTCAAACTCTTTCAGAATATATTTCCAGCCAATACCCCGCCTTGAAAAAAGCACCGGTTTATCGTACCGAAGGTATCGGGGAGGATTGGGAGGGACTTAAAACGGCAGTCAGCAGTTCTACTCTCACCAACAAAGAAGAGATCCTTTTTATCATCGAACATAAGCAACGTGACACGGAACGCGAGACAGCCATCCGAGCTCTGGATAACGGCAGAAGTTATCAGGTTCTCTTAAAAGAGTTCTACCCGTCCCTACGACGCACAACTTTCAGTCTCAATTTTGATGTGAGACCCTACACGGTGGAGGAACTTCCTGAAATTTTTGAGAAGAAACCCGAGTGTCTCAGCCAGTACGAGATGTACCAGCTAGCCGGGCTGTATGCTTCCCAAGGTAAAAATCCTCTTCCGGTGTACAAGAAATCATACGAACAGTTCCCGGAAGACACCGTGGCAATCCTTAATTATGCCAACGCCCTGTTGAAGTACAGGAAGGATGCGGATGGTGCGTTGCAAGTATTGAAGTTAATAAAAAATGACAGTCGCGTCTTTTTTCCCATGGCCATTGCCTATAACATGAAAGGTGACTGGAAACAGGCAGAAAAATTGCTTAGAAAAGCCGATGCAAGCAAGGTTTCCATGCAAAAACTCCCTGAATAATCAAAAGATAAGAAAGTAATCAAGGGGAACAGATATAACTCAGACATATATAGATAGTATTAGTAAATTAAAAACAATTTGAATCATGAAAGTAATGAAGTATTTTGCAGTAGCTTCGCTAGCGTTGTTTGCTGCATGTAACAATGAAGAAAATCCGATCGTATCGGAGAGTGGAAACCAACCTGTTGATGTGGTGATGTCAGTAGCATTACCCGGTCCAAGCACACGTGCCGCCATGGGTGACTTGCAGAACACAGCCAATAACGGTGATCCCGCAACAGTTGAAAAACTGCATGTGTACTTGTTAAATGGAGATAATATTGTCTTGGCGAAAGAATTCGCAAAGGGTTCTGATGATTTTACCAAGCTGACTTCAACAACTCCAGTGGGAACTGCAGAAACGACAGGAGGTTATAAATTCCTTGACGTGGACAAAGGTGCAACAAAGGCACTTGTCATTGCAAACCCTCAGGGAGCATTAGTTGAGAACAAGGCCGTGTCTGAAATCAGCAAACAAGAACTGAAAGCACAAATCAATGAAGTGGTTTATGCCGGTTCTGAAACTCTTACCGCCGTCAACTCTGAGCCTTATGGTGTCAGCCCCCAAGATGACAAGCGTACTGTAAAAAAAGCGGAACTTACATTAGCCGCTAGTATGAACCGCTTCCAAGTGACTGGAACCAAATTTATCAAGGTTACTTGGAAAGATGGGAAAAAAGCCGAGGCGGAACAATGGTGCCAGACTTGGCTGGGTAACAACCAAGACAAGACTAGTGCTGATGCATGGAACGCTTTCAAAGCTGATGCAAATGGATTCAATAACGAAGTATGGGATGGTAAGTCCGACCTTTCCCAAATGACCGCTTTGGGACAATGGTTACAAGTGGTTGACGTGACCTCTGCAAACCAAGGTATCTTAATGAACCGTTTCAGCAGAACACTTGCTATTCCCTCACTTACAGTGGAAGAAGAGGCAAACTGGTTCTGGGCCAAGACTTATGCGGGTGACAGATATGACTTTACCAACGGTACATTCAAACCAGACGGTCAAACAGATTTGTCGGAAGTGGCATCCTATTTTAATGGAACATCTTTTGATTTCGAATCTGGCAAGAAGGCTGCAGCGTTTAATTTCTTCACAAATGGAATTACCGGTTACGGAAAAGACAACAATGCACCCAAGCTTGCTTTCGTCTTCAAGACAGGCGACGACGGCGTATCCGCCGACAGACGTTTTGTGGTCATCTCCGGTTATGCGAAGACAGAAGGTGCGACAGACGGTACAACTGATGTTCCGGCTGGCAATGGCGGTTATCTGATCAATTTAGATCTTAGCACATTGAACAACGGACAGGGTATCCTTGTGGATACAGATCCCACCATTCCGGAAGGAGTGACTCCCGAACCGGGCGGTCAGGATGATTTGGAAGATGAAAATGTGAATGTGATTGTTCGTGTCCAGGTACAGGCTTGGACTGCTGTAAATGTCTTCCCCATCCTTGACTAATAAATAGAGAGTAATAACTAATTGCGGGAGCGGTCCTCCGATGTTGGTCCTAACAGGTCAACATCGGAATCCGCCACACACTCTCGGGGAGGAGAAAAATTATCTCCTCCCTTTTTATTACTCCCAGAAGGAATACGCATCTTCTCTTCCGGGAAAATAATCTGTATTGATTTATATTAATTTGTATGAAGTATGAACATTAGATATATATCCACTTGGCTGGGTATGCTGCTCACTTTATACCTCGTGACCGCCTGTGACCGAGTATATGACGATTTGAGCAATTGTTTTGGTAACACGATTGTCTTTTCCTATTTGGCAGATGACAATCAGGAACATCTACGGGAATATGTGGATGGCATTGATGTCTTTATTTTTGATGCCAAAGGAGAAATTCTTGTGGAGAAACATCATGTAGCGGGAGAACAGCTTCTTTCACCGCTGGAGGTAACGCTTCCGGAAGGAGATTATAAAGTGGTGGCCGTAGGCAACGCCTTGACAGAAACGTTCATAGGCAGTGAAGGCGGCTACAAAGGAGCATCGCTTTCCCGTCCCGAATTGATAGAAAAGGACGGACAGGCATCCGGCACGTTTGACAGGCTGTACCTAGGTGAGACAACCATCACATCTAAAGTTATGAATGAGTCCCGTGATGTGGTCCGCCTTTATTCCCTGCATGTGAAAATCCATGCGGTAGTTCTTTCCGACGAGAATAATAATTCACAAACTTGGTTTGAACAGAACAAGGAAGAAGGATTCCGTTTAACAATGGAATCACCCTCCGCCCGTTTCTCTTTTTCCGGACAACGTACCGGGAAGACATCCTTCGATCTCGCATTCACCGCGAACGAGAAAGACGACTGCTTCGTGCTTGACTTCAACACCCTGCGATTCGAAGACAAGGACCCATTAACGATTCGCCTTATACAAGGGGAAAAAGTCCTTTGTACTGTAGATGTAGCGCAATATATCGCACAGTATCCCGAGCAGATACGAATTACAGGAAGACAGGAAGCAGTGCTTCCACTGTTTTTCCGCCAAAATCCTCTCTCATTGAGTATAAGTATAAAACCATGGGAAGCTGTTGACGTAGTTCCCATAACTGATTGATTAAGATCATGTTGAAAAATATTAAAAACATTCGTATGATGAAAGCTGTGAAGTACTCTATGATAACGGTGTCACTAGTCTTTTTCTTTATTTTAGCATCCTGTCAGAACGAAGAAACTATTCCGGAACTGTTTTCTGAAGAGGATGTCGTCACTGTCAGACTAAATCTGTCAGCCAGAAGTATTGAAACCGGTGAAAGCGAAATGTTGGATGAGTTTTCCTCTGATCCTGCCAACTGGTATATAACTGGTACATTGTTTCCCAAAACTCCTGCCCTGCCAAGAATAGCGCTTATGAGCTTTAACAAAGATTTGAACCGATATGTGTATAACCGGATGCTCCCACTCAATTCCACAGGAGTAGACGGACAATATCAGATCAACATACGTATTCCCAAGGGTGAAACCGAGTTTTATGCATTATATGCTCCTAATCAGACAGGAAAGGATCTGCCTTATTATACTCCTAAAGGCAACCTCCAGAATAAAATTCCATGGGACTTCTTAGGAACTGGTACAGAAGAAATTTCCAAAGAGGAATTTACAGATGCTGCTTTCCCGGCTATTATCAAGGAACAAAAAGATGGAAGTTTGAGATTACCTGCAAATAATCCTTATGACGGTATAACTCCTTCTCCTGCAGATGAAAAGATTATTGACTGGACAGAAAGTTTCGTTGTTGCTTGGGGAGATGGTCCCGGAGTGTCCAACAGACTACATATGAGCATGCTTTCGGGGAAAACGGTGGCGTCTGTTTTGCCTGCATCAGGAAAACAGACGCAAGAGATAACAATTCCTCTATTCCGTGATTTTGCCCGTATCAGAATATATATTGCAAGCGCAGCCCGTTTCGATCAGGTTACATATAATTACAGA
>CAZXQK010000021.1:0-10928 GCA_964642785.1 uncultured Faecalimonas sp. | reverse complement strand
TTGTAATATCCGTATTTTTCATACATATCTGTCATCGCATCCCACAACGTCTTGCCCTGTGTCTTGTAGTATGCCGCTGCTTCACAAAGTGCCATGGTCGCCACAATCGCATCTTTATCCCTTGCGTGTGTTCCGATCAGGCATCCATAACTTTCTTCAAAGCCAAACAGGTATGTACCCACACCGCTCTGCTCAAAACCAAGAATCTGCTGTCCGATAAACTTAAATCCGGTCAGAACCTCAATAAAACGAAGTCCGTAAGATTTTGCAATCGTTCCTGCCATATTTGTAGTCACAATGGTGCTGACTACAGTCCCATCCTTCGGAAGTTTTCCGTTTACCGCTTTTCTCTGGCTTAATTCATATTCTTCCAACAGACATCCCGACATATTTCCGGTCAGAACCTTATAGTCTCCTGATTTGCTGTCTTTCACATATACTCCAAGACGGTCTGCATCCGGATCCGTTGCAAGCACTAAATCAGCATCCACTTCTTTCGCCAACTTTAATCCCAGTTCAAAAGCTTCCTCTGACTCCGGATTCGGATAAGAAACCGTCGGAAATTCTCCGTCCGGAAGTTCCTGTTCTTTTACCACATATACCTGTTCAAAGCCCAATTCCTTCAGTACGCGTCTTGCCGGGATATTTCCGGTACCATGCAAAGGACTGTACACAATCTTCAAATCCTTACCGGCTTTTTCAATTGCATCCCAATGGATCACCTGCTTTTTCAATTCTTCCATATATGCATCATCAATTTCTGTGCCGATGACCTCATATAAGCCTGCTGCCTTGGCAGCCTTCTGATCCATGGTCTTAACCGTATTGTAATACGTCACACGCTGCACCTCATCTATGATGCCCTTGTCATGCGGTGGGGTAATCTGTGCGCCGTATTCCCAATATACCTTGTAACCATTGTACTCCGGTGGGTTATGACTTGCCGTGATGTTGATTCCGGCGATACAGCCCAAACGGCGTACCGCAAAGGAAAGTTCCGGTGTCGGGCGTAAAGATTCAAATATGTATGCTTTGATACCGTTTGCCACAAGACAAAGTGCCGCTTCATTCGCAAACTCCGGCGACATCCGTCTGGAATCGTAAGCGATTGCCACGCCCTTACTTTGGAATCCCTTCTGTAAAATATAATTGGAAAGCCCCTGTGTCGCCTTGCGAACCGTATAAATATTCATGCGGTTCGTTCCCGCACCGATAATCCCACGAAGTCCCGCTGTTCCAAATTCCAAGTCTTTATAGAATCTTTCTTTTATTTCGTTATCATCATCTGTAATATTTCTCAATTCCGCTTTTGTATCTGCATCAAAGTATGGATTATTCAGCCATGCCTGATATTGTTCCTGATATGTCATCTTACTGGTACCTCCTATATTTTCTACCCCTTCATTATACACTACTCTCTCATAAATGAAAAGAAAATATCGTTTTTAAAAATGCTTTCTTTTCCTCCGTCTGCCGGATAACCATTTCCAGTTTTTCCAAATTTTTCACCGGAAACCAAACCTTTCGAGAACGATAATAAGAATTTGCTGTTTTCCAGAACTTTTCCGGATATGCCAGACAAATCGCCATGACCTGCAGTTCTCCCTCCCGAAATGGCAGATACTTTTGATAGCGGTTTAAAATTTTATCACCAAGTTCTACGTCCCAGTGATGTTTTTCCATGACTTTCCTGAGAAAATAATACAAATCCACAATCTGCAGATTCATCCGTGCATGTTCAAAATTGGTCGTTGCCATTCCCGAATAAGTCATCAGGACGTTGTGATAATTGTAATCTCCATGAATGATTTTTTGTGCTCCGGCACTCTCCTCACACAACATTTCATACTTCGACATTTTCAGTTCCTCCAGCGCCTGCTCCGCCTGTGCATACATCACGTTAAAATGTTTCAGAAATGCCAGCTCAAAATCCCCTTTTTCCACTCTGCCCCGCATAAATGTCCGCACCTTCTTCATTTCCCGATTATGCCGGAAATATTCCTGTCGCAAATCCTCTCCCCTTGTCAGAAAAACCGGTTCTTCTGCTTCTTCCGGCACAAACCCTCGAAGCACCCGGTGAATACGTGTCAGATTTTCCGTTGCATCCAGAATGTCCTTTTCCCTGTAAATATCGCACTCTTTCCCATGAAACCATCGCTTTAGAAAATACTTTGTCCCTTCTTCCGAAGTGACGATAAGACCGTCTTCTTTATTTTTCAAAATCCAGTCTATATTCTCATAACCCTGTTGTCGGATGTGTCTGCCCATTTGTTCCAGAAGATGCAGACGTTTCTCCGAGACACGCAACTCCTTGATCAAAAACAGCCCCTGCTCTGTGTCACAAAGGACTGCCTCCCTTACTTTTTTGGTATTTTTCACATTTATGTCATACTGCTCTAAAATGCTTAGTTCGTGCTCTCTCATAATTCCCCCTGCCACGTAAATTCCATTTCAATTTAATGTATGACAAGCAGGCATGAAGTATGCTATAATCTTTCTCATAGAACACTGGCTGAGAGGAGAACCCAAATGAACATTCACTTACCGGAAAAAGTCAATCAGATCATCCACACCCTGCAGGCTCATGGTTATGAAGCTTATGCCGTAGGCGGATGCGTGCGTGATTCCATTTTGGGACGAACCCCGGATGACTGGGACATCACAACTTCCGCTACTCCTTTTGAAACAAAATCTTTATTTCCAAGGACATTTGACACCGGCATTGAACATGGAACCATTACGGTTCTGATGGATAAAGACGCATTCGAAGTGACAACTTACCGGGTAGACGGAAAATATGAAGACAGCAGACACCCTTCCGAAGTAACCTTCACAAGAAGTCTTTCTGAAGATTTGCTGCGACGGGATTTTACCATCAATGCAATGGCATACAATGACAAAGACGGACTGATTGATATCTTTGGGGGAATGCAGGATCTAGAACGAAACGTCCTCCGCTGTGTCGGGGATGCCAACGCACGCTTTGGTGAAGATGCACTGCGTATATTACGGGCAGTCCGGTTTGCCGCACAACTCGGTTTTTCCATCGAACCGGACACCCGGAAAGGTATTACCGAACTGGCGCCAACCCTTGCAAACATCAGTGCAGAACGTATTCAGGTGGAACTGGTCAAGATGCTCATTTCCCCAAATCCTGACCTTCTTCGGACCGCCTATGAACTTGGCATCACCCGAGTCATTCTTCCGGAATTTGATGAAATGATGCACACGACACAGGAAACACCGCACCATAAATACACCGTTGGCGAGCATACCTTAAAAGCCATCTCACTGATACCTGCCGATAAAGTGCTTCGCCTTACCATGCTGCTGCATGATGTTGCCAAACCACAGATGAAGACCTTCGACGAACAAGGTGTTGCCCACTTCAAACTTCACGATATCAAAGGTGCAGAAATGGCAAAACAGATTATGCGACGCTTGAAATTTGACAATGACACTACGAATAAGGTAGTCAGACTGGTACAGTTCCACGATTACCGTATGCCTGCCACACCGAAAAACGTGCGAAAAGCAATGAACCGTATCGGCGAGGACTTGTTCCCATATTATCTGGAAATCCGAAAAGCTGACACACTGGCACAAAGCGAATATATGCAGGCAGAAAAATTACAAACCATCAGAGACATCACATTATGCCATAAAGACATTTTAGTAAAAAAAGAATGCGTATCGCTGAAGAGTCTTGCCATTACCGGAAGCGACTTAATCGCCGACGGAATGAAACCCGGAAAAGAAATCGGTGCCGTATTAAATAAACTGTTGGAAATCGTGATCGAACATCCGGAATATAATACAAAAGATACTTTATTGAAGCTTTATAAGACATGAAACAGGGCATATCAAATCGATATGCCCTGCCATTTATATCCTTATTCCATTGGTTCAACCTTTGCATAAATCTCTGCAAACAACTGTGCTTTCACAGCCTGGATTTCTGCAATCGCCGTATCCAGATCTACTAATTTTTGAACGCTCTTATCTCTGGTTGACAATTCCACCTGATTATTTTTCAGGTTCTTTGATCCTACCACTACACGAATCGGAACACCAAGCAAATCTGCATCTGCGAACATCGCACCCGCACGCACTTCGCGGTCATCATAGATAACTTCCACGCCTGCATTCTGCAATTTCTGATATAACGCATCTGCTGCCGCTTTGCATTCTTCCTGGTCTACCCTCATACAGCAAAGATGAACTTCCCATGGTGCAATGGAGATCGGCCAGATTGGTCCGTTGTCATCGTGTCTTGCTTCACAGACAGAAGCAGCCAGACGTCCGACACCGATACCATAACATCCCATAATCGGAGTCTGTGTATTTCCGTCTGCATCTGTATAAGTCATACCCATGGTTGCAGAGTATTTTGTTCCTAACTGGAAGATGTTACCAACTTCGATTCCACGTTTTACCTGAATCGTCTTTTTACCACATACCGGACAGATTCCACCTGTCTGAATCTTTGCAACATCTACATATTCCACTTCCCCGCAGTCACGTGCGATATTTAATCCTTTGTAGTGGTAATCTGTTTCATTTGCACCTGCCACCAGGTTTTCAATGCCTTTCAGGGAAGCATCGAAAATCACCGTACAGTCAACTTTCATGTCATATGGTCCCGTAAATCCTGCAACAAGTCCACTTTCCAATGTCACTTCAGCAGGGTGTACTTTTTCACCAAGGTAATTTGTCAGTTTTGTTTCATTCACTTCATAATCGCCACGCAGGAATACAACTACATATTCGTCTGTCATGTTCTTCTGGTACATCACTGCCTTGCAGGAATTTTCCACAGAAGCCCCCAGAAATGCAGTCACTTCCTCAATCGTCTTACAGTTCGGCGTATATACCTTTTCCAAGTCGCCCATCGGCATACTTCCGGTGTTATCTACCTTTGTCTCTGCTGCTTCCATGTTGGCACGATAACAACAATCTTCACAAATAACGATAGAATCCTCGCCTGCATCAGCAAGCAGCATATATTCATGAGATACATTTCCACCCATCATACCGGAATCTGACTTCACAGCAATGACCTCCGGAACGCCTGCACGCTGAAAAATACGGTTGTATGCTTTGTAGCAAATGTCATAATACTGTTCCAGATCTTCCTGCGAAGTATGGAAAGAATACGCATCCTTCATCGTAAATTCTCTGACACGGATCAAGCCTGCACGAGGTCTTGCCTCATCACGGAACTTCGTCTGAATCTGATAGATCATAAACGGATACTTTGTATAAGTCTGTCCGTATTCCCGCACAAGATGTACTGCCGCTTCCTCGTGGGTCATACCGAGAACCATCTGGCTGTCATTTCTGTCTTTGAAGCGGAGCAGTTCATCTCCCACACTTTCAAAACGACCGGATTCTTCCCACAAACTGCCCGGAAGTGCAACCGGGAACAAGACTTCCTGCCCGTCAATGGCATCCATTTCTTCCCGAATAATATTTTCAATTTTCTTTGTAATTTTTTTCATCGGCGGATACAGACTGTAGATACCATTTGCTACATATTTAATGTAACCACCACGCACACTGAATGCGTGACTGTCAATCACACAATCCGATGGACGTTCTTTAAATCGATCACCAACAAGATTTCTTAATTTCATAATTTTTCACTCCTTATAAACACTCCAATTTTATTGGAATTTATCGGATTTGTCAAGGAAAAAGCCTGCTCCTTGTGGTTCTATTTCAAATACTTTCTTTTTCTTTGTCTTTGGATGCACAAATTCCAGCTTATATGCACAAAGTGCAAGCTGTCTGAATCTGTGGTCCTGCACCGGTTTCTGTGCGTATTTGACATCTCCCCAAATCGGACAGCCCATATGTGACATCTGCACCCGAATCTGATGATGTCTGCCGGTATCAAGGCGAATCTGTACCAAAGATACTTCCTGTTCTTCTAATTTTCCCTTTTCCAGTACTTCATAGGAAAGCACTGCTTTTTTTGCATCTTTTTCCAAAGTACTTCCTATTCTGGAAGTATTGGTTCGTCCGTCTTTTACGAGATAATCCTCCAATGTGTCGCTTAACTTTGCGGGCACACCGCAAAGCACTGCTTTGTAATATTTTCCGAACCCTTCACTCTGCAGCCCTTTATTTAACTCTTTCGTCGCATAAGGTGTCTTTGCAAACACAAGGATTCCTTCTACCGGCTGATCCAGACGATGAACAACTGCCACGTAAGAATTTTTCAGGTAGTTTTTCAAAAGACTCACCATGTCCTGCTCGCCAAGTCTCTTCGTCTGTGTCGGAATCCCTGCCGGCTTGTAACAGACAATCACGTCATCATCTTCATATAGTATTTTCATATCTCTTATCATATCTCGCTTTCCACTCTATTCCGGCTGTCTTTCATCTCCCATAAAGAAAACTGCAACCGTACCGGGTCCGCAATGTGATGCAATGATTGTTCCGATATCGCAAATTTTTACATCAGACACATTCGGAAATCTCTCCAGAAGTGCCTGTTTTGTTTTTTTTGCATCTTCCAAACAGTTTGAATGACAGATGAAACATTTTCCGGAATATTCTGCTCCATGTTCCGCATGGTCTTCCATCGTATCAAGGGTCGTTTTTATGGCATGATGTTTCCCACGCACTTTACTGTATGCAATAATGTGACCGCCGTCATCTAAGCGCATGATCGGGCAAATGCTGAGTACTGTTGCAATCATGGCTGTTGCTCCGGACATTCTTCCGCTCCGGCGGTAAAATTCCAGTTCTGTTGAGAAGAACTGATGATGAACCTTCTGACGTTGACTGAGAAGCCGGCTTTCTATTTCTTCCATTGACTTTCCTTCATCCCGCATATCAGCTGCATAATCCACCAGCAGTCCGTATCCGGATGAACTGCACAACGAATCCACCACAACCAGTTTTCTCTCCGGATATTTTTCTCTCAATTCTTCTGCGGCACGCAGGGCATTCTGATAGGACTGTGTCATTCCCGTACCTAAAGTAATATGAAGCACATCCCCTTTTTGCAGTTGTTCTTCAAAAAATTCTAAGTATTTGTACTCATTGATCTGAGAGGTCTGCGGAATCTTTCCGTCCGCTAACATCTGATAAAAGTTTGGCAATGCCTCCGGATTTCTAAGCATGTCATCTACATACTCCTTACCATCTACCAGGTAGGAATAAAATAAAACCGGAATATTTCTTCCGTTCACATAAGAAAATGGAAGGTCTACCGTTGATTCACATGATAAAATAAATGTTTGATCCATAACAATTCACTCCTTTTTCTACTTACCATTTTATTTTAATGAAAACGTACTTCTTCATCACCGACAAAGAACAGCGCCAAAGCATCCGGTCCCAAGTGGGATGCGGTTGCCGGCTCATGTTTTGCAATAATCAGTTCCTTCGGCTCTGCTTTTTCCCGTATCAGATTTGCCAGATACTCTGCATCTTCCCTGCATCCTGCATAACTGATACCAACCGTCTGATTTGCCGGATTGTGTGCCAGTGTGGCATATTTTTCTGCCATTGTCTTAATACATTTTTTTCTTCCACGGATTTTTTCGAAAGCAACGATTTTCCCCTCCGCACTACCTTTCAGCAACGGCTTAATCCCCAGCATCGTTCCTACTATTGCGCCTGCATTAGAAAGCCTTCCCGTCCGTTTCAGATGCATCAGATCATCTACGATGAAAACCTGATAAATCCGTTTGCAAAAAGAACGGATTCTTTCTGCAGTTTCCATAACATCCATTTCATTTTCCCGGCATTTTGCAGCCTTAAGCACCAGCAGACCTTCTCCAAGTCCTGCACCCAGGCTGTCAATCAATTCTATCTTTCTGTCCGGATAAGTTTCTTCCAATTCTCTTTTTGCCATCTCCGCTGAAGCAAAAGAACCGCTGACACCGGACGAAAGACCGATAAATATAATATCTTTCCCCTCTTTTAATGTCGGTTCAAAATATTCCATATAGATTTGCGGATTGATTTGTGACGTCGTTACTTTCGCACCATTCCGGATTGCTTCGTAATACTCTTTATCATCAAATTTTTCCAAATCATCACAAGTATATTCTTTTTCATCTAAAAAATAAGAAAACGGAATTGCGATAACTCCATTTTCTTTCAACTGCTCATTATTTAAATTGGCAGTCGAATCTGTTACAATCGCATAAGACATCTTTTATCTTCCTCCTCGAAATTCGATTTACCATGCCATTATATGCAATCCATAAAACAAACTCAATCTACCCTTCTTTTTCCACACTATACTCTGCCGATTCTACCGGTAGAATCAAAATTCTACCACTCTACCATCAGTAGAATCCCGCATTATTCCGCCTCTTTCGACACTTTTTCAGGCTTTCTGATCAATGCCCATACTGCAATGATAATCTGTCCCGGAATCCCAAGTAAATATATCAATCCAATCTGCTTTCCAAACGGAACCACGGACAAATGCATGCTGATAAGACAGGACCACATCAATAGCGACACAATCAGATAATTCCTGCGCGTACAAAACCAGACACTGTTAAATACCAGCCACACGATCAAAGATACCGGAACGGCATATACAAATGCAAGCCACTGATAAGTCATCCTTCCTACTGCCAGCATGTCCACCACAAATACCAGCATGGCAATCAGCCACACCAGCAATACAGAAACAACCGTAATGGAAGTTTTACTGTATTTTGATTCTTTTTCTTGTTCCAAAGAGAGTTCATTTTTCGCATGTTCTTCCCTCACCAGATAGTCCAGAGGCACACCAAATAAATCCGCAATATCCACCAGCACTGAAATATCCGGCATGGACTCTCCACGTTCCCATTTGGAAACTGCTTTGTCAGAGTAGTTCAACTGCTCCGCAAGTTCCAATTGTGTAATTCCCTTCATTTTTCGCAATTCTGTAATGTTTTTTGCTACAATTGTCTTTATATGATTCATGAATTTCTTCGCCACCTTTTTTTAATATCGTTTAGTATAGCACACTTTTTCAAAAAATCCAACGACATAAAAAAAGGAACAAAGTCCGGTTTCTTCGTTCCTTTTATGTGATCCGTCTATTCTTCTTTTAAAGCTTCCTCGTACTTTTCCAGAATAAATGCCTGTATCCGTTCCCTTGTACCTGAATTAATCGGGTGAGCGATGTCACGATATTCTCCTTCTGCCGTTTTCTTGCTTGGCATGGCAACGAAAAGCCCCTTATCACCTTCAATGATTTTAATATCATGGACTACAAACTCTTCATCCATCGTAATGGAAACTACTGCCTTTAATTTTCCTTCTTTCGTTACTTTGCGTACTCGTACATCTGTGATTTTCATAACTTACCTCTTTTCTAAAACTCATATCTTTCATTTTTTTCCACGATTACTTCTACTTTCTTCTCCCCCACGTGGCGGGTATTCGCTCGAATGGTACTGCCACTTTCCACAATACAATTCTCGATATAGGTATTATCCCCAAGATACACATCATTCAATATAATTGAATTTTTCACTACACAATTGCTGCCTACAAATACCTTTTTGAACAAAATGGAATCCTCCACCGTTCCGTTTACAATACTTCCACTCGCTACCAAGCTGTTTTTTACAACTGCTCCCGGATTATACTTGGCCGGTGGAAGATCACTTACCTTCGTACAAATCTCCGGATATTCTTTGAAAAAGTGCCCCCGCACTTCCGGTCTCAAAAAATCCATGTTTGTCTGATAGTAAGCATTGACCGTCGCAATGTTGCTCCAGTAACTTTTTATCTCATATCCGTATATTTTCTTCACATGTCGATAGCGAATCAATATATCGGACACAAAATCATATCTTTCATCTTCGACGCATTCTTCAATTAAATCAATCAGAAGTCGTCTTCTAATGACATAAATCCCGGTGGAAATCATGTTGAAATTAGCCACCATAGGTTTTTCTTCAAATTCCAGCACACGCATATCATCATTCATCTTCAACGTGCCGAATCTCCGTACGTCTTCTCCCGGCGGAAGTTCCTTGCATACAACAGTAATATCCGCATTCTTTGCCTCGTGATACTCCAGTACCTTCTCGTAATCCATTTTATAAACGGTATCACCTGATGCAAGCACCACATATGGCTCATGACATTTTCTCAGAAAATCCAGATTCTGATAAATCGCATCTGCAGTCCCCCGATACCAATATCCATTATCCGCAGTAAGCACCGGAGTAAATACATATAACCCACCATGCTTCCGTCCAAAATCCCACCATTTTGACGAATTTAAATGTTCATTTAAAGAGCGGGCATTATATTGAGTCAACACTGCCACCTTTTGCATATGCGAATTTGCCATGTTACTGAGAACAAAATCAATGGTACGATAATTTCCGGCAACCGGCATTGCAGCAGCCGCACGATTCCTGGTCAGTTCATTCATCTTATTACTGCTTCCACCTGCCAAAATAATTCCTACTGCTTTCATGCATGCTCACCTGCCTTTATCAATGTTTCTCCGCTTTCCAAAACCTGGTCCACATAATCTTCTTTCACAGTCACACCACTGATCGCTGTGTTTTTTCCAATCTGAACACCGGAAGGTATCACTGAATTTTCCCCAATGGTAACAAGACCAAAAGAATAAATATCCGGTTTTGCTTTATTCGGAACATCGTCACCGATTCCCATGGTAACATTTTCACCTACACGCACATTTTCCGCTATCACCGCCTTATCAATAACACAGCCTTTCCCGATCACCGTATCCTGCATGACAATAGAATCACGTACAACCGTTCCTTTTCCAATCACAACCCCTGCACTGATAACGGAATTATGAACCTCTCCATAAATTTCTGCACCGTTACAGATAATACTCTTTTCTATTACCGCATTATCAGAAATGTATTGTGGCGGAAGACAGCCTTCATTGGTGTAAATCTTCCAATATTCCTCAT
>CAZXQK010000020.1:1308-10933 GCA_964642785.1 uncultured Faecalimonas sp. | reverse complement strand
GACCGTGCAGGTTCGATTCCTGTCATCCGCATTGAAAGGCTGTATGAGCGATTTTAGAAATTCGTTTATGTGGTCTTTTTTTGTTGTACTTTTCTTCGTTTGCGTGGTACAATGTAAAAAGTATGAAAAAATAACGGAGCGAGAAAGAATATGGATCATTTTAAAACAGTTTTTTTAGAATCCGTCCATTTGATGTACTGCCATGCGAAGAGTATTCTTGATAAGGAAGACGACGTAATGACACTGTTGAAAGAAGTTTACCTTCTTGCGGATGATGCAAAGGTGGCAGATGTTCATGTAAAAGAATGGATGGTAAAACAAATCTACACGCTGGGTTGTGGACGATTTCGAAAAAAGAAGGCACGTGAAGCAGAAGTAATTGAGCTGAATGAACATGAATATGAAATTCAAAAAGGGATTGATGTTGAACAAACAAAGGAAATTATTTGCGAAACATTGTCAGAACTTCCGGATTTGTATCAAGCCACATTATTTGCATTTTATTATGACGGATATACGGTGAAAGAAGTGGCGGCGGTGACGGGATATAGTGAAGGTGTTGTATTGAACCGTCTGAATTATGTGCATAAGTATCTGAGTGAAAAGTTAGAAGATTATCAGGAAGAATATAAGACGAAAGTACAGTTTTCTGTAGAAATCGTTTACAAAGCATTAAAGATGTGGGCGGAAGCGACCAAAATGGATGAGACAGTAGCCGGGATTTTATATACCAGTCTGTGCATGGAATTGAATTTACCGTTGGACAATCTGGACGAAGAGGCGGAAGAATCGGAAACGAAGGAACAAGAAGTCGAAACGACGGATCATGGTTTGGAAACTGTAAAAGAGGAACTGCGTGCACATAGTGTGAAATCCGGTTGGGATAAGAAACAAAAGTTCTTTTTAGGGCTGATTGTCTGTGGTTTGGCAATTCTTGCACTGGTTGCGGTACTTATCATTGGAAAAGGAAGTAAGAAAGAGAAGAATAATGATGATAAGCCGGTTGCGGAACAACAGGACAAAGATACAAAGGATGAGCCGGAGTCAGATGATATGGTGACGGATGTTGCAGGTGATACTGATGATACAGACTCAGAATATATTTTGCCAAACAGCAATACACAAAAACTGACGAGAGATGATTTGAAAGGGCTGACGAAAGAGGAACTTCGTCTGGCGAGAAATGAAATCTTTGCACGACATGGCATGATTTTTGGTGCAACAGATTTGGCAGAGTATTTTGGGAGTAAATCATGGTATGAACCGAAAGTTTCTTTCGATGAATTTTATGACGTGGCAGACATGACGGAATTGGAAGAAGCAAATGCGGTATTGATTTCCAAAGTAGAAGAAGAAATGGAATAAGATGAGAAAAGGGAAGATGAAAAATATCTTCTCTTTTTTGGTATAATGGGAACAGATTGAGAAGAATAATAAAGATGATATATAAAGAAGGGAAATTGTTATGTGTGGAATTGTAGGTTATACAGGAACAAAAGATGTAGAAGAACTTTTGCTTGATTCATTGGAGTTATTAGAGCATAGAGGATATGACAGTGTGGGAATTGCACGTGTGGAAAGTGATACTGAACGAGTCTGTGTTCAGAAATGTGTGGGAAGAGTGCGTGATTTGAGAGCAGAATGCAAGAAATCACCGGTGGTATCGACGTGTGGAATCGGTCATACCAGATGGGCAACTCATGGAGGTGTGTCTAACGTCAATGCACACCCTCATCAATGTGGAAAAGTAACGCTTGTTCACAATGGAATTGTGGAAAACTATCGCCAATTATTGGAAGACTATGAATTGCAGGACAAGGTAAAGTCGGAAACGGATACGGAAGTTGTGGCAGCGTTGCTGGATCATTATTATACGGGCTTGCCGGAAGAAACAATTTGTAAGGTGGTTGGAAAACTAAAAGGTACATTTGCGTTAGTGGTACTGTTTGAGAACCAGCCAAATGTCATTTATGCGGTTCGTAATGTCAGTCCGATTGTGGTTGCCACATGCGAAGAAGGATTCATGCTGGCTTCGGATTTGACCGCCTTGGGAAGATTTGCAAATCAATATTTTGTCGTGCCGGAATACACGATTTTGAAAATGGAAAGAGAACAGATACAGTTGACGGATTTTGACGGAAATGATGTGAGACCGCAGACGTTGATACTCGATTGGGAGATTCAGAATTTTGGGAAGAACGGATATCCATTCTATATGGAAAAGGAGATTCTGGAGCAGCCGGATACATTTGAGGCTACGGTAAAACATCGGATTGTTGACGGGTTACCGGATTTTTCGGCAGATGGCATACCGGACGATCTTTTGACTTCGTGTAAGCGAATCTGTGTGGTGGCTTGTGGTACTGCATGGCATGCAGGATTATTGCTGCAGGCATTGGTAAAGTCAATTTTGCAAATGCAGATTGATGTGGAACTGGCATCTGAATTTATGTATGCAGATCCGGTGATTGGCTCGGATACATTGGTGATTGCAGTGTCCCAGTCGGGAGAAACTGTCGATACCTTAGAGGCGGTGAAATATGCGAAACGTTGTGGGGCGAAGTGTCTGTCTGTTTTAAATGTGCGGGGGTCATCCGTTGCTCATGAGAGTGATTATGTATTGTATACAGAAGCAGGACCGGAAATAGCGGTAGCGAGTACAAAGGCATATACGACGCAACTTTCTGTCATGTACCTGCTGATGGCAAAGATGGCACTGCTGCGAGGCAATTATACGGAAACAGAAGCACGCATATATATAGAAGAATTTCAGAAAATTCCGTCGGCTGTCCGGTCGGTATTGAAAAAACGGAAAGACATTCACAAGGTGGCGAACAATATATTAGAGGCGAAAGATTTGTTTATGATTGGTCGCGGTATGGACTATGTTGCACTATTGGAAGGCTCTTTGAAATTGAAAGAAGTGTCTTACATTCACTCAGAAGCGTATGCTTCCGGGGAACTAAAGCATGGACCGATTGCATTAATTGCGGAGGGTGTTCCGGTAGTGGCTCTTGTGACACAGGAGAAACTGATGTCCAAGGAATTGTCAAATATCAAAGAGGTAAAGGCACGAGGTGCAAATGTGGTGCTTTTTATTAAGGAGGAATTGGCGAAACAATTAAAAGAAGATTACAGTCTGGTGGAACTTCCGAATCTGGAAGATAAATTTATGGTATTTCCGGCAGCAGTGGCATTGCAACTGTTGGCATATTACGTTTCATCGGATAAAGGCTTCGATGTGGATAAACCGCGAAACCTTGCGAAGGTAGTAACGGTGGAATAAGACGAGAAGAGTCTGTTTATAATGTGGTGTACAAAATATTCTAGACAGATATTGTTCGGAATAATAGTTGGTATTGTTCCGAATGTTGGTTGACATTATTCCGTATAAACGGTACAATATCACTGATCAGGTGTATGCGGAGGTGTCTTTATGAATGATGCGATGACAGTAAAAGATGTGGCGAAACTTTGGAACATAAGTGAAAGAAGGGTGTCCTTGCTTTGCAAAAATGGAAGGATAAAAGGTGCGGTTAAAAATGGGAGGTCCTGGCTTATACCAATAGATGCTGAAAAGCCGGTAGACGGGCGAACGAAATCGGGTATGTATATGACAAATATTCGTCCTAAAAATTTACCGTTGCCTATCGGAATTTCTGATTATCGTCTGGCTTCGACGGAGTATTATTACATCGATAAAACAATGATGATCAAGGATTTTATCGATGAACGACCGATGGTATCGTTGTTTACCCGTCCACGACGCTTTGGAAAGACTTTGAATATGGATATGTTGCGCACTTTTTTTGAAAGGACTGATGAGGATACTTCCATTTATTTTAAGGATAAAATGATTTGGTTGTGTGGTCAAAAATACCGCGATTATCAAGGCAAATATCCGGTTATTTTCGTAACCTTTAAAGATATAAAATGTGAAACATGGGAAGCAACTTATGATTTGATATATCAAACATTGCGCAATGAATTTGAAAGACATGATGAACTTTTGGAGAGTACAAGTTTAAGCTCATACAGCAAAGAGTATATCCGAAGAGTGCTTGACGGAGAAGCATCCGAAAATGATATGGTGATGTCATTTGCCCGATTATCACAAATGTTAGATGAGCATTATAACAAAAAAACCATTATCATCATTGATGAATATGATATTCCTATTCAGCAAGGTTACATGCAGGGATTCTACGACAAGGTCATTCTTTTTATGCGAAATCTGTTTTCCGGTGGATTTAAGGATAACAAGCATTTATCTTATGGATTTTTAACGGGGATTTTACGTGTTTCTAAAGAGAGCATTTTCAGTGGACTTAATAATCTTACGATTAATTCCGTTCTGGATAATAAGTATAGTTCATATTTTGGTTTTACTGCAAATGAAATCAGACAAATGGCATCGTATTACGGTGTCAAAGATAAGTATGACGAACTTTGCGAGTGGTATGACGGATACCGATTCGGGAAAACAGAAATATTTAATCCGTGGTCGGTTATTAATTATTTTAACAATGAATGCGAACCGAGAACTTTTTGGCAATCGACCGGCAGCAATGATATTATCGGAGAAATCATTGCTGAAGCGGATAAGGAGATTTATGAAAAACTTACATCCCTCGTGAATGGACAGACCTTTACAACCTATATTGATACGAGTGTTATTTATCCTCAGATAAAAAATAATCCGTCTACGATTTACAGTTTTTTGCTTGTGGCAGGATATTTAAAGGTGCTGAAAACTACACCGTCTTTTAACGGTGATTTTATGTGTGAAGTGGCGCTTCCTAATCGAGAAATTTCTCTTGTTTATCATAAGGAAATTTTGCAAAAGTTGGATAATATTATTCCGCAACCGACAGCTATTTCCATACAGGAAGCGATTTTTTCGGGTGACAATGACAAACTTAAAATTGCCATTCAAACCTTGCTCAGACAATCGGTAAGTTCTTTTGACACTGTGGGAGAAAACTTTTATCATGGCTTTATGTTGGGACTTTGCGCATTGCTTGGTGGAACTTTTGTTTCATCGAATAGGGAATCAGGTGATGGAAGATATGATATTCAGTTAAAGCCTAATAAAAAGAATTTACCTGGTATTTTGATTGAATTGAAAGCCGAAAAGAATTGTACGGAAGACGGACTTAAAAAACTGTCTGAAACTGCACTGAAGCAAATCAATGATAAAAAATACGATACCGAATTGATCGCCGAAGGAATTGAAACAATCTATAAATATGGTGTGGCATTCAGTGGCAAAAAGGTTGAGGTTGCAGTTGAGTATTCGTGAATATTGTAAATAAAAAAGAATCCTTAAAAAGTAAAGGATTCTTTTTGCGCTCATAAATGCAGGAGATGGGACTTGAACCCACACGTAGTTGCCCACACTAGAACCTGAATCTAGCTCGTCTGCCATTCCGACACTCCTGCTGAATACCTAAGTATATTAGCACGAAATTGAGTTCCTGTCAAATCTTTTTTTGAAAGATTTGGGCGAAAAACATATCATTTTTGAGAAAATGTGCTATACTTTGTTAGGAAAGTATGGTGAACAGATGTTAGAATTGATTGATAAATTGCAGGAAACGAATCATTTAACAAAAGAGGAATGGGTGACGGTCATTCAGGGCCGGTCAGAGAAAACGGCGGAATACGTATTTGAAAAAGCACGAGGGGTTCGTGAGAAACATTATGGAAAAGACGTGTATATTCGGGGATTGGTGGAATTTACCAATTATTGTAAAAATGACTGTCTGTATTGCGGACTTCGCAGGAGCAATGAAAAGGTATCCCGTTACCGTTTGAATAAAGAGGATATTCTGCAATGTTGTGAGAGAGGATATCAGTTGGGATTTCGAACCTTTGTGCTGCAGGGCGGAGAGGATTTGGCATTTACAGATGAGAAGCTGACGGATGTTGTGGGTGCCATACGGGTATGCTTTCCGGATTGTGCCATTACCCTTTCTGTGGGTGAACGTTCGAAGGAAAGTTATCTGCGTCTGCACAAAGCAGGTGCGGATCGTTATCTGCTTCGTCATGAGACGTACTGCAGTGAACATTATGGCAAACTGCATCCGGCGAAAATGTCGGCAAAGCACAGGCAGCAGTGTCTGGAGGATTTAAAGAAGATTGGATATCAGGTTGGCTGCGGATTTATGGTAGGATCTCCGTATCAGACGGCGGAGTATTTAGCAGAGGATATGCTGTTCCTTACCCGTTTTCAGCCGCATATGGTCGGCATCGGTCCGTTTATCCCGCATCAGGATACACCGTTTGCCAAAGAAACGGCAGGTTCTTTGGAGGATACTCTTTATCTGCTCGGTCTTGTGCGGCTGCTATTGCCAAAGGTTTTACTTCCGGCAACAACAGCATTGGGGACGATTGCACCGAATGGTCGGGAGTTGGGGATTCTGGCAGGGGCAAATGTTGTCATGCCGAATCTGTCGCCGAAGGAAGTGCGGGGAAACTATTTACTTTATGATAACAAGATTCACACCGGTGTGGAATCCGCAGAAGGTGTGGAAGATTTGAAAAGAAGAATGAAAGAAATCGGATACCGGATCGTGGTATCGAGAGGTGACAGTCATGTATGATCCAAAATCAAAAATAGCAGAAGAATTTATCGACCATGAAGAAATTCTGGACACGTTGTGTTATGCTGAGGAACATAAGAAAGATGAGGAATTGATTTCTGAACTGATAGAAAAGGCAAAACTTTGCAAGGGACTTTCGCACAGGGAGGCTTCGGTTTTGTTAACGTGTGAATTGGAGGAGAAAAATCAGGAGATCTACGAACTGGCTGCAGAGATTAAGCAGAAATTTTACGGAAACCGAATTGTAATGTTTGCGCCGCTGTATCTGTCCAACTATTGTGTGAATGGTTGCACATACTGTCCGTATCATGCGAAGAATAAAGTGATTCCGAGAAAAAAACTGACGCAGGAAGAAGTGCGGAAAGAAGTGATTGCCCTTCAGGATATGGGACATAAGCGGTTGGCATTGGAGGCAGGAGAGGATCCGAAGCACAATCCGATTGAATATATTTTGGAATGTATCGATACAATTTACGGTATTAAGCATAAAAACGGAGAAATCCGACGGGTGAATGTGAATATTGCGGCGACAACGGTGGAAAATTACAGGAAATTGAAAAATGCCGGAATCGGAACATATATTTTGTTTCAGGAAACCTATCATAAGGAAAGTTATCTGACACTGCATCCGACCGGACCGAAGCACGACTATGCGTATCATACGGAAGCCATGGACAGAGCCATGGAAGGCGGTATCGATGATGTGGGTCTTGGTGTGCTGTTTGGATTGGATAAGTATCGTTACGAGTTTGCGGGACTATTGATGCATGCAGAACATTTGGAAGCAGTGTGGGGTGTGGGACCTCATACCATCAGTGTGCCGAGACTCCGCAATGCGGACGACATTGATATCCGGACGTTTACAAACGGAATCAGTGATGATATTTTTGCGAAAATCGTTGCCTGTATTCGGATTGCAGTTCCGTATACCGGCATGATTATCTCGACCAGAGAAAGTCAGGAATGTCGGGAGAGAGTGCTGAATTTGGGAGTATCTCAGATCAGTGGCGGCTCTAAGACCAGTGTCGGGGGGTATGCTGAGGCAGAGCAGGAATGTGAAGAAGAACACAGTTCTGAACAGTTCGAAGTCAGTGATACAAGAACCTTGGATGAGGTGGTAAAGTGGCTGATGGAAATGGGGCATGTGCCGAGCTTTTGTACCGCCTGTTATCGGGAGGGACGTACCGGAGACCGGTTCATGCAACTGTGTAAGAGTGGTCAGATTCAAAATTGCTGTCAGCCGAATGCGTTGATGACGTTGAAAGAATATCTGACGGACTATGCATCGGAAGAAACGAAAGCAGTGGGAGAACGGTTGATTACGAAGGAACTGCAGACGATTCCGAAAGAAAAGGTGCGACAGATTGTGGAAGAAAATTTACGGGCGATAGCAGAAGATAACCGCCGGGATTTTCGGTTTTAGATTTTATTGTATGACACGAAGAAAGGAAGAGGAGACATGAATCAAACACCTGTATCAGAACGTTTGCATATAGGGATTTTTGGAAAGCGAAATGCAGGCAAATCCAGTCTGATGAATGCCATTACCGGACAAACGACCTCCATTGTCTCGGAGACAAAAGGGACAACCACAGATCCGGTTACGAAGACCATGGAACTGTTACCGTTAGGACCGGTTGTGCTGATTGACACGCCGGGAATAGATGACGAAGGGGATTTGGGAGAACTTCGGACGAAAAGGGCATACCAGATGCTGAACAGGACGGATATTGCCGTTCTGGTTTTGGACGGTGCGGAGGGAATGACCTGTGAAGACGAGAAACTTCTTCTGCAGATTCAAAAAAAGGAACTTCCGTATGTACTCGTTTATAATAAGAAGGATTCCATGAAAGAGCCATCGGAAAGTGCAGGTGAAAACAGCATTTGTGTCAGCGCAAAAACCGGGGAACAGATAGAACAATTAAAGGAAATGATTGCCCATGTGGCACCGAAAACGAAGACGGAAAGAAGAATCATCAGGGATTTACTGAATCCGTTGGATTTTGTGGTGCTGGTTGTACCGCTTGACGGCTCTGCACCTAAGGGGCGACTGATTTTGCCACAGCAACAGACCATTCGTGATATTTTGGAAGCAGGAGCGGTTCCGGTTGTGGTAAAAGACACGGAACTTTCGGAACTGCTTGCGAAATTACAGGTGAAACCCCGGCTGGTCATTACAGACAGTCAGGTGTTTAAAAAGGTATCTTCCATCGTGCCGGAAGATATACCGCTGACCTCTTTTTCAATACTGATGGCACGCCATAAAGGGATTTTAAAGAGTATGGTGCAGGGTGCATACGCTTTGGACGAATTGCAGGAAGGGGATGCCGTTTTGATTTCTGAGGGCTGTACCCATCACAGGCAATGTGAGGATATCGGGACAGTGAAACTTCCGAAGTGGATACGGGAATATACCGGAAAGGAACTTCGCTTCGTTTTCACCGGTGGAACAGAATTTCCGGAAGATTTATCTTTGTATCGGATGGTGGTTCATTGTGGCGGCTGTATGATTCAGGAACGTGAGATGAAGTATCGGCTGACTTGTGCAGCTGATGCAAAGATTCCGATGACAAATTACGGAACGGCGATTGCTCATATGAAGGGGAGTTTGAAAAGAAGTATAGAATATGTCGAACTTTGATGATTGATTTTTTAAGACAAACTTTCAGCCCTATGCTATGATATATATGATACATCTATCAAATATATGATTATAGGGGGCGTTGGTATGGGCGAAGTTCGTTATATGATTTCAGAGGCTTCCAAACGTGTCAATGTGGAAACGCATGTACTTAGACATTGGGAAGACGAGTTGGGACTGGAAATTGGACGCACTGAAATGGGACATCGTTACTATACAGAAGAAGATATCAGGTTATTTACCTGCATTAAGGAACTAAAAGAACAAGGACTGCTTTTGAAAGAATTAAAGGATTTGATTCCGGATATGTTGAAGGCAAAAGCGAAAGCAAAGGAAAAAGCAAAGGAAAAAGAACCAAAACCTTTATCGGAATTGCAGG
>CAZXQK010000020.1:0-1208 GCA_964642785.1 uncultured Faecalimonas sp. | reverse complement strand
AAAGCAAAGGAAAAAGCAAAGGAAAAAGAACCAAAACCTTTATCGGAATTGCAGGTCGCTTTGCTCGAGAATAATCAGGTGTTACAGGAAAATATTACACAGGCGGTCATAAAGGAAATGGGATATTTGTTCCAGGCACAGGATCTGCAGGAGGAAGAACGATATAAGAAACTGGATTATCTGATCCGGCAACAACAATCCTATCGTAAGGAATATGCTAAAGCGACGCCGTTTCGGCAGTTGAGAAGAATTTTTGAAGGGTAAGGAGATTGCGGGAGCAATCTCCTTACCCTTTTAATACAACATTCCTTTGATACTGTCGGAATTCATATTTTCTTTTGTCACCCATGTATAGCCGCTGTTTACAAAAGATTCATTGGCAAGCCCGAGAGAGGCTCTGGCGGCAGCCACTACGGCTGCGTATCCCATGCCATATGGATTCTGGATGATCAGTCCTTCCAGCGTATCGTTTTCCAACAATTTGATTTGTTCGTCACCGCCATCAAATCCTACAAATTTGTAATCCTCTTTTTTGATTTGCTTCAAAACTTTCGCAACTGCCTGTGTTGTGTCGAGGTTTGTTGTGTAAATCCCTTTGAGTTCCGGGTGCTTTTCTAACAGATATTGAATCACATCGTCTTGAGAAAGGCTTTCTGCCTTGAACGGTTCTTCCCCTTCTTCCAAAGTGGCATTTTTTTCGTTTGCGATTGTTTCGCACATGGTATCCAACTGATCAAACCGGTACACTTCTGCAACGGTGATATTCGGAAACTTGGAAGCGATAGTATCCATAAATCCCTGTAGTCTTTGTTTGGCGGTCATGGATGCAGAGTCTTGTACGAAAACTGCGATTTCTCCATTTTCTTCCATTGCGTATGCAAGCTGGGTGGCTGCGGTCTGCGTAGCAGCCAGATTGTCTGTGGCAATGTGAGAAGCAACATGCTGATAATCACTTCCGGAATCAAAGGTGATAATTGGAATGTTATCCTCAGCCGCTAAGTCAAACTGAATCATACAGGCGGTGGTATCGATGGCAGCAATGCCGATTGCAATCGGCTTTCTTGCCAATTCCTCATCCAAAATGTTGACCTGTTCGTTTACATCATCACGGGTTTCCGGTGCACTGAAAGTCAGTTTGATTTTCTGGTCGCCCTTATAACCTAACATTTCGTTTAAATCTGCAACTGCCTGCTTTGCACCTGCTTCCA
>CAZXQK010000019.1:0-11019 GCA_964642785.1 uncultured Faecalimonas sp. | reverse complement strand
CGGACGCTGTGCAGATTGAAGGCAGAACTATTTGGCATTCCTGTAAAAATACTGAAGGAACACGATACATCGGCTCTTGGAGCCTGTATGGTTGCAGAATCCGGTGTCGGGCGACATTTTGATGTTGAGGCAGAAGATATCATTTGTCCGACAGGTGAATACGATAAGGTTTTAAAACAAAGATTTGCCGTTTATAAAGAATTATATCCGGCATTAAAAGAGAATTTTAAACAATTAGGAGGTAGTTTGACATGAAATGTGTTATTTTAGGTGCAGGTAAGATAGCAAGAGGGTTTATCGGTCATTTATTATATCTGAGTGACATACCGTTCACTTTTGTAGAAAAGTTTGATGGTCTGGTGGATTTAATCAATGAACGTGGACAATATACGGTAAATATTCTTGGAAACAGTGAGAAAAACTGTGTTGTGAAAGGTGCGAAGGCAATTTCATTTGCTGATACAGACAAAGTGGCAGAAGCCATTGCAGAGGCAGATGCAGTATTTACATCAGTAGGCGGAAAGAATTTGGGAGATTTGGTTCCGCTTTTGGTAAAAGGAATTGAGAGAAAGGCGAAAAAGGGTGGAAACTTAAACATCGTAACCTGTGAAAACTGGAAACTTCCGGCGACTATTTTAAAAAATGGTGTTGAAGAAGCAATCAGTGAGGATGCAAAAGAATATTTCCATTCTCATGTAGGTCTGACAGAAGCTGTCATCATGCGTTCTGCCATTGAATCTCCTAAAGAATTGTTAGAGAAGGATCCGCTGATTGTCAATGTACAGGATTTTTGGGAACTTCCGGTGGATGCTTCACGTATTGTAGGTGAACTTCCGGATATTCAAGGCTTGAAACTGATCGAATCTTTCACAGGATTTTTGGAGAGAAAGTTCTATACATATAATGCGGCAAACGGAACGACCTCTTATGTGGGAGCATTGCTTGGATTTGAAAAAATCGCAGATGCAGCTCACGATGAGAGAATCATCAAGATTTTGGATGGTGTTTATCAGGAAACAGCACAGGCACTTTCTAAGAAACACAATTTCCCTTTAGATGAACAGCTGGCATTTACATTGACATCAAAGAGAAAACTTCAGGATTACACAATTGTTGACTTTATAGAACGAAATGCCCGGGATCCGCTGCGCAAGTTAGGACCGGATGACCGTCTGGTAGGTTCAGCACGATTGGTATTGGAATATGGTATCAAGCCGGAAAACTTATGTATTGCAATTGCGGCAGCAATCCATTATGTAAGTGAGGGTGATGAATTTGCGAGAGAATTGGTACGCATGAGAACAGAAGAAGGTGTTGATGCAGTTCTTGAAAAAGTATGTAAATTAGACCCGAATGGTGAACTTGGTCTTATGATTAAAGAAAAGATTGCACTTCTGAAAGAGTGGGGGTGGATTCATGAGTAAAATAGCAGTTATCGGTGCAGGAAAAACGGGACGCGGGTTTATCGGACGTCTTCTTGCGGAATCCAAATGCGAATTTATGCTTGTGGATAAAGATGAACAACTTGTTCACAAGTTAAACGAGAAGCAGGCCTTTCAGGTACGTTTTTTTGGAAATCAAAGAGAACCGCAGACGGTCAGCGGATATCAGGCGGTGACTTGGGAAGAAGCTGATTTTTCAAATGTAGAGTTGATTTTTGTATCGGTAGGCGGAACGAATCTGACAGACGTTGGAAACTTTTTGAAAAAATGGTGTCAGGATGGAAAGAAGCGTTACATTATTACCGGTGAGAATGCCACGAAACCTGCAAAGACAGTTTTGGATGCCATAGGAGTTGAAACAGTGGCAGGTGCAGAAGCCACGGTATTTTGTACAACGATTGAAGACGGTGAGTTAGATATTTTCTCAGAAAATTATCCATATTTGCAGTGCGATGCAGCGCCTTTGAACGGGTATGTGCCTCCGGTGGCAGGTGTGAAGCCGGTAGATAATTTTGGGAATTTCCTGACAAGAAAATTGTTTACTTACAATGCTGCTTCCTGTGTGATTGCATATTTGGGGTATATCAAGGGATTTACTGATTATGGCGATGCCGCAAATGATGAAGAAATCCTGGAACTTTTGGATAGAAATTATGCAGCGACAAATGAAGTGTTGTGTAAGGAGTTTGGTTATACAGAAGAGGATCAAAAAGAATTTGCGCTGTTATCTAAAAAGAAATTCTGTGACCGTACTATCATCGACAGTGTGGCACGTAATGCGAGAGAGCCACAGCGGAAGATGAAGGCAGGAGAACGCATTATGGGTCCGCTTGTTCTTTTGGATTCTTATGGAGCAGATACATCAGTGCTGATCAAAACGGCAGCAGCCATGCTTCTGTACAGAAATGATGGAGAAGATAAATGGCAGGAGCTTGTGGATACACATACTCCGGCACAGTTACTTTCTGAGATTGCAGGATTGCCGGAGGGCAGCAGACTTTCTGAGGAAATATTGAAAGAATATGAAGAAATGAAGGAGAGACTTCATGAAAAATAAGATTTTAAATGCCCGGCTTTTAGACCATCAGGTAGGAATATTTTACATAGGACAGGTAGGGTATATTTTTAAATATCAAAATCAATATTATATGGTTGACGCATATCTTTCTGATTATGTTGACAGAAACTGCTGTTCAGAGGAAGTGAAATGGGTGCGTAATTATACGGCACCCATTTTAGCAGAAGAATTGGATTTTATTGATTACGTATTCTGCACGCACGCACATTTTGACCATGCTGATCCGGATACATTAAGCGTTTTGGCGAAGATAAATAAAAAAGCAAAATATATTGTACCGACACCGGTAGCAGATGTTTTGAAGCAATATGGTGTGCAGGAAAAAGATATCATCTGTGCGCATGACGGACAGACGCTTACTTTGGGCGCGGCAGAGGTAACTCCTGTTCCGTCTGCTCATGAGCAGCTGCATTGTGATGAAAATGGTGATTTTCATGAAATGGGATATCGGTTCCAATTTGGGGATGCGGTCATCTACCATGCAGGAGATTGTTGTGTATATGATGGATTAGAGGAAAGAATTGGAAATGTTGATGTGGCTATGCTTCCTGTAAACGGACGTGACTATTACAGATTGAAACGGGATATAGTCGGTAATATGACTGCACCCGAAGCGATTGAACTGGCTGAAAATATAAATGCAAAACTGCTTGTACCGATGCATTTTGATTTGTATGATTGTAACTGCATTTCGGCGGTTTCCTTTGTGGATGCACATCAGACAGCGAAATCAAGAATTGCATATCATATATTCCAACCAGGCGAAAGTTTTATATATGGATAATTGGGAAAGGTAATGAGATTATGGTAACTTGGAAAAATAGGAAATTTTATATAGATGAAGAAGAATTTCACATTTATGGTGGTTCTATTCATTATTTCCGCAGTATGCCGGATAAGTGGTATGATTTACTTTTGAAGCTGAAGAACTGTGGGCTGAATACAGTGGAAACATATTGTGCGTGGAATCTGCATGAACCAAATCCGGGAAAATTTGATTTTAGCGGACGGCTGGATGTAGAAAGATTTATTGAAACAGCGGCTGAATTGGGATTGTATGTTATTTTGCGACCGGGTCCGTACATCTGTGCAGAGTGGGACTTTGGAGGTTTGCCGGCATGGCTGTTAAAAGATAAAAATATGCGTGTAAGAACAGACGAAGGCGAATATCTTACTTATGTAAAAAGATATTTCGATGAATTGATGCCTCGTATTCTTCCGTATCTTCAGACACGTGGCGGAAATGTTATCCTTATGGCAGCAGAAAATGAGTATGGTTCATTTGGTAACAGTACAAAATATATGAATCAGTGTGTGGACATGATAAAAAGTTACGGAGTTGACATTCCGATTTTCACGTCTGACGGACACAGTAAAATGTTCTTAGATGGCGGACACGCAGACGGCTGCCTTTGTGCACTGGATTTTGGTTATGACAAGGGGGAACTGCGTGAGGAACACTCGGATTCATTGGCAGAACGGTTGCCGGAAGCACCGTGGCTTCATGTGGAATTCTGGATTGGTATGTTTGCACAGTGGGGTGAACCTGCACAAAGCTATAAAGCAGAATATGTGAAAGAAGAAGTAAAGAAACACTTGGAAAAGGGAATGGATTTCGTGTTCTATATGTTTCACGGTGGTACGAATTTCGGTTTTACCAGTGGTGCAAACCTGTTTAATCGGAATCCGGAGAGACCGACAGATTACAAATACTATTCAGATGTTACGAGTTATGACTATGATGCCATACTGACTGAATGGGGTGAAATCACACCAAAATATCTGGCAGTACAGGAGATTATGAGTGAACACTTAGGTGTGCAGCTTCCTGTAAATGAGCCTGTACCTGTAATGGCACTGGGAGACATCGAGTTGACAGAAGCCTGTGAACTTTTTGATAATCTGCAAAACATTGGTGGATATCATACATCTTCCTACACACATCATATGGAATATTATGGACAAAACAGCGGATATATTTTATACCGCAGTCATATTGAAACAAAAAATAATATCAGCTATATAGCTGTTAATGGTGTGGCGGATGTTGCTCATATTTATTTTAACGGAATTTATAGAGGAACCATTTATCGCAATGATGATCAAAAATATCTTCCGGCAGGCTGGATGATAGAAGGCGGCACGTTAGATATATTAGTAGAAGCTCACGGACACGTAAACTTTGGAGCCGCAATGCACATGGGAGACCGAAAGGGTGTAGAAAATGTTGTGATACAAGGTGTAGACGGACCCGGACAGAATGTCTTTAACTGGGAAGTTTACACACTTCCGATGGAGAAACTTTCTGACCTGAAATACGTTAAAAATCCGTGTGATGTAAAGATAAATAACAGACCGATGTTTTATCGTGGAACTTTTAAAGCACCACAGAAAAAAGACTGCTTTGTTCATTTAGAAAATTTCCATCAGGGATTTGTAACGGTAAATGGATTTAATTTGGGACGCTACTGGAATATCGGACCACAATTGTCTTTATATCTGCCTGCATCTGTTTTGAAGGACGAAAATGAAATTGTAGTTTTTGATGTTCACGCAACAGAGAAGCCGGTAATTTCTATCAGAGATTATCACATTTTAGATGCACAAAAGACAGATAAAGGACCGGTGACGATAGTGTAAGAATATAGCACAATTTTTGTTGACATATAATGCCGTATTTTATATAATTAATAAAAATCTAAAGGATAACAAAAGAGGAGGAGAAAAAATATGGCATTTTGCAAGAATTGTGGTAAGGAAATTGATGACAGAGCAGTTGTGTGTGTACATTGCGGTGTTTCGCAGGAAGCAAAGTCGGAGGTAGTCGATAACGGCGGATTTGGTTGGGGATTGCTTGGCTGTTGTGTTCCGATAGTCGGTCTGATTCTTTTCCTTGTATGGAAGGATACAAAACCAAAGACTGCAAAAGCTGCAGGTATCGGTGCATTAGTTGCTGTTGCGGTTTCAGTTGTATATTATATCTTGGTATTTGCACTTGGAATCTTATCATTTGGAATGTTTTAAATGATGAAAGAATGGCTGTATAAGTGGCTTCCAATTATATTTGGCTGCCATTGTAGGAAAGACAGATCCTTTTATTATAAGGGTAAACAATTTCCGATTTGTGCCAGATGTACAGGAGAATTAGTGGGGATAATAACCGCCATATTCTCCTGTTTCTTTTTCAGATTATCCGTATGGATTACTCTTTTGTTCCTTATCCCGATGATTGTTGATGGGACGATACAAATGAAAACAGTTTATGAGAGTAATAATCGAAGACGATTTCTCACCGGTTTTCTGTTTGGTTATGGTTTAGCAATGCTGTTTGTCATTACAAGTATCAAAACCTTTGTACTTGGAAGACTTGCAGCAAGCAGATTATAAATCTTTTGTCAGATGACGTAATGCAATTGCACCAACCGCATTTCCGGTTGTAATCACAAGTAGCCTGACAATGTATGTATCGATGGATTTGGAAATTCCAAAGTAATACATATCTGCAATGCAGTGTTCAAATCCACAAAGGATAAAGACTGCAATACAAAGGAAAATGGCAATCGTACCTAGAATATTTGGCTGTTTGTTATACAAAGCAAATGCGTTGTACATCATTACACCGCAGAAAATACCCAATATAAATAAACTGATATAGGAATCCTGCATTTTTACATCTGCAAGTTGGGTGGCACGTTCCACTAATGTATCGCCGATGCGGGTTTGTTTCATTAAAAAAGCGATTAAGCGAATGCCAATAAAATTTCCAACATAAATAACAGCAATTTCTTTATAGGTATCCTTGGAAAGATAGCCGATTTTACCTGTAAACAGGCTTAAGCCTAAAATAATGATTGTGAAAAGTCCCAGACCGAACAGGAATGCACCGACAATCTTATTCTCAACACAGAGATAAGTTGTGCAGCCGATTCCGACAAACATACCGGCCAAGAGGGCTTTTTTTAATGTTACTAAATATTTCATTTTGTTCCTCATTTCTAAACCCAAGATATTATAACATTCTGTTTGGAAAAATGGAAGTGATTTGTTTTTTCTGAAAGTGGTAAGTTGACAAATTTTATCTATTTAAATATTCTATCGCTTTTTTCTCATCCAAATCATAATCTTCTATGAGTTTATTTAAAATTTCACTATCTGTAGCATGATATTTTCGCACTGTTTGATAGATGAAGTTAAATGTAAAATTCAAGCAGTAATAAACTACACAAGTCTTCCATATATTAAAATATGGGAGGCTTGTTTTATGTTGAAAAAATTGATGAGGAAATTGAAGACTTTAGCAGCCGTTTTGTTAATTTTGGTGATGCTTCCATATATTGTTACTATTTTTGCAAAAGGAAAAAGTACAAAGGACATTGAAGAAACAGACCCGGCAGATGCACTTTTGAAGGAGCATTGTATCGGAATTCTTGCAAAAGAAGTTTCGGCAGACTATGAGGAAGAGATGTTAAAGGTACAAACTCTGCTGGTGCGGACCACGGTGTATAAAGAGGTGGAGGAAATGGGGAAAGATATTTTAAATCAGGAGGGCTTTGGGGATATCGGTGATGTGGATGGCATCTGGTATCAGAAATTGGAGCGTATTTGGGAGGAAACAGAAGGGGAAGTTATCATGTATCAGGAGAAACTTGCCCTTGTTCCCTTCCACCGGATTAGTAACGGAAAGACAAGAATCGGTTCGGAGGTTTTGGGAACAGAGGACTACCCGTATCTTCAGATGAAGGAGTGTCCGAAGGATGTGGAGGCAGACGGGCAGATGGAAAGCAAATTTATTGAAGTCACCGGTGCTAAAGTGGAAAAATATGACAGTGCCGGATATGCGTTGACTGTCGTTGTCGGCGAGGAAAAAATAAATGGGGAAAGTTTTCGGGATACATATGGACTTGCGTCCGGCTGTTTTGAACTGCAGGCATTTGAAAAGAACACGCGTGTGATTACGAAGGGTGTGGGACATGGTCTGGGATTGAGTCAGTATACGGCAAATGAAATGGCAAAAGAGGGGAAAAAATACAAAGAAATATTGCAATTCTTTTTTGAGGGAACGGAAGTGAAAAAGGTTGCAGAAATTTTGTGGAATGTAGAATAAGCCTATTGCTTTCTGGCAAAAATAAAGCCAGAGGTGATGAATATGAAAAGAGAAAGAAGTGCGGCAGTTGGTCTTGTGGTTTGCTTTGTAGCAATGATAGCAATTGTTGGTGCAATTACGTATAGCCATTACAAGGGCGATGTCAGGGAAGAACTTACAAAAGCGGAAGAGGAAGCGAAGAATGAGGGCGAGGACGAAGAGGAATCTCAGAATGCAAACAATGGTGATGTGCAGGCAGAAATTGAGGAAGCACCGAAGATAACAGAGCCGGAGGTTACCATAACGGAGCAGCCGAAGGCAGAAAGCCCGCTGGCTTTTTCAGATGAGGAAGTTCTGTCATGGCCGGTGGACGGAAATGTGATTATTCCATATAATATGGAAGAAACGGTTTACTTTGCAACGTTGAATCAGTACAAATATAATCCGGCAGTGATGATTGCCGGTGAAGTAGGGGAAGAAGTCTGGGCGGCAACGGATGGAGAAGTGACTTCTATCAGGGAAGAAGCTCAGACAGGCACAACCGTAACCATCAATCTGGGAGACGGATATGAGGCTGTTTATGGTCAGCTTGACAGGCTGCAGGTGGAAAAAGGTGACAGAGTGGAAAAAGGTGTGTTAATCGGATATTTGGGGGAACCAACTAAGTATTACAGTGTGGAAGGACCGAATCTGTATTTTCAGTTATTGAAAGATGGAAATCCCATTAACCCGTTGCATTATTTAGATGTGTAAATAAGTACCGCTATACTTATACGGATGTGTAGGTATGGCGGATTTTTGTTTTTGGCAGTTCACAAAATCGTCACATTTTATACAAGATTTAGACAAAGAAGAAACGTAGAATAAGGATAAATGTGAATTTTTAGAAAAGTGAGGAAACGAAAACTATGTACATTTTGAAAAATGCAGTGAGAAGTATCACACGTTCAAAAGGACGTAATCTTCTGATTGGCATTATCGTTCTGGTGATTTCCGTTGCGGCATGTATTGGTCTTTCCATTCAGAATGCCGCAGAGAAAGCGAGAGAAGCAGCACTGGACGGTCTTACGATTACGGCACAGATATCTGTGGATCGGAATGCGATGATGTCGGGGATGAAAGAGAACATGCAACCGGGAGAAGGCGGGGAGATGCCTTCCTTTGACAAGGACTCATTCCGGGAAAATATGAATGCCATTGAAGGGCTTTCCGTAGAAGAGATGGAAGGATATGCCGAGTTGGATACGGTCAAATCTTTCTATTATACATCTTCTGTTTCCATGAATGGCTCGGAACTTGAACCGGTATCCACGACTTCATCTGCACAGGAGGAAGAGGAGGATGACAGTTCTTCGACCATACAGCAATTCGGTCAGATGGGAATGCAAAAGCCGGATGCTGAAATGGGTGGCAAAGGATTTGAACGCGGCTCCATGGGAGAGCAGGGAGATTTCACACTGATCGGATATAGCAGTGATGAAGCCATGACAGATTTTCTGAATGAAACCTGCTCGATTTCTGAAGGAACCGTTTTTGAAGAAGGGACAGAAGAAGCACAATGTATCATTACAGAGGAACTGGCGACTTATAATGATATCAGTGTGGGAGATACCATTGTTGTGGTGAATCCGAATGAGGAAGAAGAAACTTATGAATTTACGGTTGTGGGGATTTATAAAAATGAGCAGTCTACCGTGACCAACGGTGGTATGATGCAGGGATTTTCCACATCGTCGGATGCGGCGAACCAGATTTTGACGAGTTATCAGGCTTTACATGCTATCGTCAGTGCATCATCAGATGCAGCCGAGGAAACAACGGATTCCGAAACAGGCATTACGATGACAACCGCACTCCCGGAGCAGATTTCCGGAACGTATGTCTTTGCTGATGTAGAGGACTATGAATCTTTTTCCACAAAGGTTTATGAGGCAGGACTTTCTGAGGATTATACGGTCAGCTCCAATGATGTGACACAATATGAAAACAGTCTTCTGCCATTGGAAAATTTAAGTGAAATGGCAATGTATTTCCTGATTGTTGTTTTTGCAATCGGTGGAATTATTTTGATTGTGTTAAATATCTTTAATGTAAGGGAACGGAAATACGAGGTTGGTGTGCTGACTGCAATCGGCATGAAGAAAAGAAACGTGTCTTTGCAGTTCGTACTGGAGACGTTACTTGTAACGATTGTGTTTGTACTGATCGGTGGCGGAATCGGTGCGGCGACGTCTGTTCCGGTCACAAACAGTCTGTTGGCATCGCGGCTTGCGGCTCAGGAGAGTCAGAGTAAGAATGACGGAGAAGCCTTTGGACGGGATACGAATTTTGACCGCGGTGGTATGGGAGGCGATATGCCGACGAAACCGGACGGTGAGAAAAATGACGTGCCGGGCGGATTCGGATTCATGGAAAATACGGTGAATTATGTACAGGAAGTAACGACGGCGACAGATTTTCAGGTATTGTTAAAGTTACTTGGTATCGGTGTACTGCTTGCGTTGGCAGCGAGTGCGGCTTCTGTGATATTTATCACAAGATATGACCCGCTTAAAATATTGGCAAATCGGGATTAGGAGGTGAGTACATGGCATTATTGAAAATAGAAGATATCTGTTATTCTTATGATAAAAAACGAAATGTGCTCAATCATGTTTCTTATGAGTTTGAGGCGGGCGCGATTTATGCCATCATAGGAAAATCCGGTGCAGGGAAAACAACCATGCTTTCATTACTCTCCGGTCTTGCAGAGCCTACGTCCGGGAAAATTTACTATAAGGAGCAGGATATTGCGATGATGAATAAATATGATTTTCGCAGTAAATATGTAGGTGTTATTTTCCAAAATTTTAATCTGTTATCGAAATTGACGGCGGTAGAAAATGTGGTTCTGTCCATGGAGATTTCCGGCATGAAGGAAAAGGATAAAAAACAAAAAGCATATGAACTTTTGGAGCAGGTCGGATTGGATAAAGATGAGGCGGATAGAAGAATCTTGAAGCTGTCCGGCGGTCAGCAGCAGAGGGTTGCAATTGCAAGGACACTTGCGTACAATCCGGATATCATTCTGGCAGATGAACCGACCGGAAATCTGGACGGGGAGACGCAGAGGGAGATTATGGGAATCTTCCGACAACTGGCTGATGCAGGGAAATGCGTGATTATTGTTACACATTCACCGGATGTGGCAGAACTGGCAGATCTTGTGTACGAGATAAAGAAAGAACCAAAGAAAACAACGATCAGATAGGGGGAATGTTTTGTGATAGAAGTAAGAAATCTCGTAAAAAAATACGGTGACCATCTGGCAGTAGACGGTTTAAGTTTTACTGTGGAGAAAGGGCAGATTTATGGTTTCCTTGGACCGAACGGTGCAGGAAAATCTACAACCATGAATATTATGACGGGATATTTGG
>CAZXQK010000018.1:0-11192 GCA_964642785.1 uncultured Faecalimonas sp. | reverse complement strand
TTACAGGACCGAATATGGCGGGAAAATCCACCTATATGCGTCAGACGGCATTGATCGTGCTTCTGGCACAGATTGGTTCATTTGTGCCGGCGGAAAGTGCGAATATCGGAATTGTGGACCGTATCTTTACCAGAGTCGGAGCATCGGATGATCTGGCTTCCGGTCAGAGTACCTTTATGGTAGAAATGACAGAGGTTGCAAATATTTTGCGAAACGCAACCGGCAAGAGTCTTCTGATTCTGGATGAAATCGGTCGCGGTACGAGTACCTTTGACGGACTGAGTATTGCATGGGCAGTGGTGGAACATATCAGCAATAAGAAAATTTTAGGCGCAAAGACCTTATTTGCCACTCATTATCATGAACTGACTGAGTTGGAGGGCAAACTCGACAGTGTGAATAATTACTGCATTGCAGTCAAAGAGCAGGGCGATGACATTGTATTTTTACGAAAAATCGTAAAAGGCGGTGCAGATAAAAGTTATGGAATCCAGGTGGCAAAATTAGCCGGCGTTCCGGAATCCGTTATTTCCAGAGCAAAGGAAATTGTAAACGAACTGGTAGATGTGGATATCACCAATCGTATTCGTGATATTTCCGTACAGACAGCCGAGAGTGGAAAAAAGGTCAAACGTTATGACGAAGTGGATTTGGCACAGATGTCCTTGTTTGATACCGTAAAAGACGATGATGTTTTGGAAGAATTAAAGCAGCTTGATGTCAGCAACCTGACACCGATGGACGCATTGAACACCATTTACCGCCTGCAGAACAAATTGAAAAACAGATGGTAACTTAAAGGAGTATTATGGCAAATATTCAAGTATTAGATCAGATTACAATAGATAAGATTGCAGCCGGAGAGGTCGTTGAAAGACCGGCTTCCATTGTGAAAGAACTGGTGGAAAACGCAATTGATGCAGGAGCAAGTGCAGTAACCGTAGAAATCAAAGAAGGCGGGATTTCCTTTATCCGAATCACCGACAATGGATGCGGGATTCCAAAAGAAGAAGTATCCCTTGCGTTCCTGCGGCATTCTACCAGTAAGATTCGTACGGTTGATGATTTGACAACGGTTTCTTCCCTCGGTTTTCGTGGAGAAGCACTGTCAAGTATTGCTGCCATTTCTCAGGTAGAACTGCTGACTAAAACGAGAGATTCTCTCTTTGGAACCAGATATGTGATTGAAGGCGGCAAAGAAAAAACGTTGGAAGATGCCGGAGCAAAAGATGGTACCACTTTTTTTGTGCGCCAGATTTTCTATAATACACCTGCAAGAAGAAAATTTTTAAAAACACCGATGACAGAAGCAAGTCATGTCAATGAACTGATGCTTCGTCTTGCGTTATCGCATCCGGAAGTTTCGTTTGAATTCATCAATAACGGGCAATTACGATTACATACTTCCGGAAACGGACGACTGAAAGATGTGATTTATCAGGTATACGGACGGGAAATCACACAAAATCTGCTGGAAGTTGATGAAGCGTTTTTGGGACTTAAGGTAACCGGATATATTGGGAAACCGCTGATTACAAGAGGTAATCGGAATTACGAAAACTATTATATTAACGGGCGGTATGTGAAAAGCCAGATGATCGCAAAAGCCATTGAAGATGCATATAAAGATTTCACCATGCAGCATAAATATCCGTTTACGGTATTGCATTTTGTCATGGATGGAAGTGATCTGGATGTGAATGTCCATCCGACCAAGATGGAACTGCGTTTCAGCAATCAGCAGGAAGTATATAATTTTGTTTACAGTGCAGTCAAACAGGCGCTCAGTGAGAAAGAACTGATTCCACAGGTGGAACTTCCGAAACCGACGCAAGCATCACAAAAGGAAGTGCAAAAAAAGACTCAGCCGCAGCCGGAGAAAAATCTGGATTATTTCATGGAAAAGATGAAGGAGCGGGTTGCTTCTTATCACAGTGGTATGTCGCAGGCCGAAGTAAAAGACGTTCACGAAGTACATCGTGAGGCTGCACAGACAGACCGGATCATGGAAGCAGTCAATTACCGGAAGCAACAGGAAACAGTGCCGGAAGAACCTGCAGAACAGTTGAATTTGTTTGAAGAAAAACTGCTTTCCAAAGAGGCAGTTGTGGAACATAAGATTATCGGTCAGGTATTTGATACCTACTGGCTGGTTGAATTTCATGAACAGCTTTATATCATTGACCAGCATGCGGCTCATGAGAGAGTTCTATATGAGAAAACCCTGCATGGCATGAAAACAAGGGATTTTACTTCTCAGTATTTAAGTCCGCCGATTATTTTGAATCTGTCAATGCAGGAGGCACAGGTATTAAAAGAACATATGGATATATTTGCAGAGATCGGCTTTGAAATGGAAGCCTTTGGCGGAGATTCTTACGCAGTGCGGGCGATTCCTGATAATCTGTTTGGCATTGCAAAAAAAGAACTGCTTTTAGAAATGTTAGACCAACTGACAGACGGAATCAATACATCCCTTACGCCGGATCTGATTGCGGAAAAAATTGCATCCATGTCCTGTAAGGCGGCAGTGAAAGGAAATTCCAGACTGTCTTATGCCGAAGTAGAGGTATTGATACAAGACTTATTAAAATTAGACAATCCATATCACTGCCCTCATGGCAGACCGACGATCATCGCTATGACAAAGCGGGAATTGGAAAAGAAATTCAAACGGATTGTGTAGGAGAAAACATGAAGAAACCATTGATTATTTTAACAGGACCGACTGCCGTCGGGAAAACAAAAGCCTCTATCGGACTTGCGAAAGCCTTGAACGGAGAAATTATTTCCGCAGATTCTATGCAGATTTATAAGTCTATGGATATCGGTTCTGCAAAGATTCGTCCGGAAGAAATGCAGGGAATCCGGCATTATCTGATTGATGCATTGGAGCCGGATGAGGAATATCATGTGGTGCGTTTTCAGGAACTGGCAAAAAAAGCCATGGAAGAAATTTATGCCGGAGGGAAGATCCCGGTTGTAGTAGGTGGTACCGGATTTTATATCCAGGCACTTCTTTATGATATTGATTTTACAGAAAGCAGGGAAGATACTATATATCGCAAGGAATTAGAACTGCTTGCGCAAACAAAAGGTGCAGACTATCTGCATCAGATGCTCCGTAAAGTCGATGAAAAAGCAGCGGAGAACATTCATGCCAACAATGTAAAGCGTGTGATAAGGGCATTGGAATTTCATAAAGAAACCGGTGGAAGAATATCCGAACACAATGAACAGGAGCGTCAAAAGAACTCGCCATATGAGTTTTGCTATTTTGTATTAAATGATGACAGGGCACATCTTTATGATCGTATCAATGACCGGATCGATCAGATGTTAGAAGACGGACTTCTTGACGAAGTGAAATCTTTAAAAGAGAAAGGTTATACCAAAGACATGGTATCCATGCAGGGACTCGGATACAAAGAAATATTGGATTATTTGGAGGGAAATTGTACTTTAGAGGAAGCCATCTATATTTTAAAACGGGATACCAGACATTTTGCGAAACGGCAGCTGACCTGGTTCAGACGAGAGCGGGATGTTATCTGGATTTCCAAAAATGACTATGCATACGACGAAAACAGAATTTTAGAAGCAATGCTTCAAATCATCAGAGAAAGGACATCTATTTTATGTTAGAATTATCAGAAATGTATAAAGCACTTGGTGTATCAAAGGAAGTGCTTGCATATGGAAAAAAAATGGAAGAAACATTATCAGAACGATTTGCGGAGATTGACCGCATAGCAGAATACAATCAGTTAAAAGTCGTAAAGGCTATGCAGGAATGTCGGGTGGACATGAACTGTTTCAATTACTCCAACGGATACGGACATGACGACCGTGGACGAGACATTCTGGAAGAAGTTTACGCAAAGACTTTCCATACTGAATCTGCATTGGTGCGCCCGCAGATTACCTGCGGTACCCATGCCCTCTCCCTGGCTTTGAGTGCAAATCTCCGTCCCGGGGATGAACTGTTATCTCCGGTAGGAAAGCCTTATGACACATTGGAAGAAGTAATCGGAATCCGTCCATCCAATGGTTCTCTGGCAGAATACGGTGTTACATACAGACAGGTAGATTTGCTGGCGGATGGCACCTTTGATTATGAGAACATCAAAAAGGCAATCAATGATAAAACAAAACTTGTGACCATTCAGCGGTCCAAAGGATACCAGACACGTCCAAGTTTTTCCGTGAAACAGATTGGGGAACTGATTACATTTGTAAAATCCATCAAACCGGAAGTTATCTGTATGGTAGATAACTGCTATGGGGAATTTGTTGAAACCATTGAACCAAGCGATGTGGGTGCAGATATGATTGTTGGTTCTCTGATTAAAAATCCGGGTGGCGGACTTGCACCGATTGGCGGATATATTGCAGGGAGGGAATCCTGCATTGAAAATTGTGCGTACCGCCTGACTTCACCGGGACTTGGGAAGGATGTTGGTGCGTCACTTGGAGTCATGCAGTCGTTTTATCAGGGATTTTTCCTTGCTCCGACGGTGGTTGCAAGTGCCTTGAAAGCTGCGATCTTTGCGGCAAACATTTATGAATCCTTCGGATTTCCGGTGATTCCGAACGGAACGGAAAGCAGACACGATATCATCCAGGCTGTTACTTTTGGCACACCGGAAGGAATGATTGCCTTTTGTAAAGGAATTCAGGCGGCAGCAGCAGTGGACAGTTATGTAACGCCGGTTCCAAGCGAGATGGCAGGATATGACAGCGAAGTCATTATGGCAGCAGGTGCGTTTGTGCAGGGTTCTTCCATTGAACTGAGTGCAGACGGACCAATCAAGCCACCATATGCAGTCTATTTCCAAGGTGGGCTTACCTGGGCACATGCCAAATTTGGAATCATGAAATCATTGGAAGAATTAGTGCGTAAAGGATTAATCACATTATGAGAAAACGGATGGTCATCATCATCGGCGGCGGTGCTTCCGGTATGACAGCAGCCATTTCTGCAGCAAGAGAAGGAGCAGAGGTGATTTTAATCGAACACAAAGAACGGTTAGGAAAGAAAATCTTATCTACCGGAAACGGACGATGCAATCTCACAAATGAATGTATGACAACGGCATGTTTTCGCAGTGACGATTCTGCAATTGTAGGCGAAGTGCTGAAACAGTTTGGCACTGCAGAAACCATGCAGTTTTTTGAAGAACTTGGGGTAATCCTAAAAAGCAGACAAGGTTATATTTATCCTGTTTCCGACCAGGCTTCCGCAATTTTGGAAGTGCTGGAAATGGAACTTTCAAGACTTTCCGTCACAATTTGCTTAGAGCATCACATTTTAGAAGTCAAAAAGAAACCACAGGGATTTCAGGTAACCACAGACAAGGGCGTTTTTCGAGGAGATGCTCTGATCTTGGCAACCGGGGGAAAAGCCGCCCCGGTACTTGGCTCGGATGGAAGCGGATATGCGTATGCGAAGCAATTCGGTCATCATCTGTCACCGGTTGTTCCGGCACTGGTGCAGCTTCGTGGAAGCAGCGTTTCTTTCAAACAGGTGGCAGGTGTCAGAGTACACGCAAAGGTGTCTCTTTTCATCGGTGACGCTGTTGTCTGTACAGATACGGGTGAAGTACAGATGACGAATTATGGAATTTCCGGCATTCCGGTATTTCAGGTCAGCCGTTATGCTGCAAAAGGACTGTACGGGAAACAAAAAGTGCTTGCAGAACTTGATTTCTTCCCGGAACTGTCAATGGAAGAGTTTCAAATCTTTATTACCGAGCGTTTAAAGAAGCATGGGCAGAAAACGGCAGAAACATTTTTTGTCGGTGTGCTTCCAAAAAAAATGATTGGCTTTCTGCTAAAAGAGGCTATGATTCCGCTGCATGTCAGAATGGATTCTGTGTATGACGAAAAAGTAGAAACTTTGCTGTCACTTTGTAAGCGTTTTCCGATTGCCATAGAAAACACCAATGATTTTGAACAGGCACAGGTCTGTGCAGGAGGCGTAAAAACAACAGAAGTAAATCCGAATACACTGGAGTCTGCCTATGTACCGGATTTATATCTAGTTGGAGAACTGTTAGATGTAGACGGTATTTGCGGAGGGTATAATCTGCAATGGGCATGGGCAACCGGATTTCTTGCCGGAAAAAGTGCAGCGAAAGGAGCAGACTTATGATTCGTATTGGACAGGTGAAATTAAATCCGGATCACACAGAAGCAGAATTGTTAGAAAAGATTGCGAATACACTGCATATCTCTTCATCGGAAATTTTGGATTACCAGATTAAGAAGCAGTCACTTGATGCAAGAAAAAAGCCGGATTTAAAATATGTTTATATGATAGATGTGAAACTGGCAAATGAACAGAAAATTTTAAAAAAACAAAAGAACCATCAGATTTCTCAGGTAGCGGAAACGAAATATGTGTTTCCGAATGCAGGAAAGAAAGTCAGCAAACATCGTCCCGTCATTATTGGTTGCGGTCCTGCCGGGATGTTCTGTGCCTATCTGCTTGCCGAACATGGATATCGCCCGATTCTCTTTGAACGCGGTGCGACAGTAGAAGAACGTGTACAGGATATCGAGCACTTTTGGAACACCGGTGTTTTAAAAGAACAGTCCAACGTGCAGTTCGGAGAAGGCGGTGCAGGGACTTTTTCGGACGGAAAATTAAATACTTTGGTAAAGGATGCGAAAGGCCGTAACAAGAAAGTGTTGCAAATTTTTGTAGACAACGGGGCTCCAAAGGATATTTTATATACCAATAAGCCTCACATCGGAACCGATATTTTGCTGCATGTGGTTCGAAATATGCGAAAACGTATTCTTGACCGGGGCGGTGATATTCAGTTTCACAGTCAGTGGACAGACTTTCAAATGGAGAATGGCAAACTGATGTCTGTTACCATTAGCCGGGAAGGGAAAGAACAGATTATTCCGGTAAATCAACTTGTTGTGGCTATCGGACATAGTGCAAGAGATACTTTTTCCATGCTCTTTCAAAAGAATCTGCCATTGCGTGCAAAACCGTTTGCAGTGGGTGTTCGTGTAGAACATCCGCAGAGCATGATCAATGATGCACAATACGGCAAGGATTCCCCTTATGAACTTCCGACAGCATCCTATAAAGTAACTGCCAATTTGCCGAACGGGCGTGGTGTATACTCGTTCTGCATGTGTCCGGGCGGATATGTGGTTAATGCATCTTCGGAAGTAGGGCATTTGGCGGTAAACGGAATGAGTTATCATGCAAGAGACGGGGTCAATGCCAACAGTGCCATTATCGTAACCATCACACCGGAAGATTACGGAAGTACACACCCTCTTGCAGGTATGGAATTCCAAAGAAAACTGGAAAAACAGGCATTTCTGATCGGAGACGGCAAAGTTCCGGTACAGCGGTTTGCAGATTTCTGTAACAATGTACCATCCAAACATACAGGAACGATTCAACCACAGATAAAAGGAGCCTATACCCTTGCCAATGTCCGTCAGATTTTCCCGAAAGAGATTGCAGATTCCATAGAACTTGGCATAAAATCGTTCGACAAACAGATTCAGGGATTTGCAAATGACGACACCATACTTTCCGGAGTGGAAAGCCGGACATCTTCCCCAATCCGTATTACCAGAAATGAGGACCTGATGATTGATCATACGGGGATTTATCCTTGCGGAGAAGGAGCAGGATATGCCGGTGGAATTACTTCGGCAGCCATGGACGGCATCAAAGTAGCGGAAAAGATTGCAGAGAAATTTGCACCATTCGACAAAAAGCGGCAGTAGAACTTCAGAAAAAATTAATAGGCTGACACTATACACAAAATTCAAATTATGATAAAATAAATAGAGTTTTGAAAAAGAAATGGGGTAGTATACAGATGAAAAAGATGGGTTCGAAAAATGTGTGGGTATTATTGATTTTAATGCTCGCAGGAATTGTGATCGGTGGTTTTATCGGAACACTGACAGAGAGTTCTACCGGATTGAACTGGTTGAACTACGGACAGGAGTTTGGATTTGACAGTCCGATCGTGCTGAATTTAGGAATCATTGTATTTACATTTGGATTAAAGATTAAGATTACCATTGCAAGTATTTTAGGTTTAGTACTTGCAGCTTTAGTATATCGTTTTATTTAGGAACATGAATTACCGGACAGAGTCCATAACGATATGATACAAGATATTTACAAAGAAGAACGTCCCTACGAAAAATGTTTACGGCATGGAGCATCAGCCTTGAGCGATACGGAACTTATGGCGGTGCTTCTTAGAACAGGGGCAAAAGGGTTGGGCGTGCTTGAACTTGCCAATCAGTTACTGGGTCCCGCCTGTGGAAATGAGGGTATTTTAAATATCCATAATTTAACCTTTGAAGAACTGAAAAACATGAAAGGAATCGGCACTGTGAAGGCAGTACAGATCCTTTGTCTTTCCGAATTGGCGAAACGCCTTGCAAAAGCAAGTGCAAGGGAAGGGCTGACTTTTACGCTCCCTTCAACGGTAGCGGAGTATTACATGGAGGAGATGCGCCATCAAAAGCAGGAAGAAATGAAACTTTTGATGCTGAATACGAAATCAAAATTACTTGGAGAATCCAATATTTCAAAAGGGACAGTCAATGCTTCTCTGATTACTCCAAGAGAATTGTTTATAGAAGCTTTGAATAAACAGGCAGTGTCCATCATTCTGCTGCATAATCATCCGAGTGGTGATCCGACTCCGAGTAAATCAGACGTTATATTTACCAAAAGAGTGCAGGAAGCCGGTGCACTGATTGGCATTAGTCTGTTAGATCACATTATCATTGGTGATAATTGTTATCTCAGTTTTGCAGAAGAAAAGCTGTTATGATACTAAGGGGTATAAAATGTTTGGAAATGTGTTTGGTCTTGATCTCGGAACATACGAGATTAAAGTGTATGATAAAAAGAAAAATTCCATATGGAAAGAAAAAAATGCAATTGCCATTTCAAATGATAAGAAGATTTTTTCAGTTGGTGACGATGCTTATGCCATGTATGAAAAAGCTCCTTATCATGTAGAAATCCAATTTCCGATGAAGGAAGGCGTGATTTCTCATTTCTACAATATGCAGCATTTATTACAGGCACTGCTCACCAAAGAGCAGAGGTTTGTCAGCGGTTCGAAGTATATTATTGCGGTTCCGACAGACGTAACAGAAGTAGAAAAAAGAGCGTTTTATGATTTGGTGGTTCATTCTAATGCAAAAGCAAAAGAAGTACGTATTGTAGAGCGTGCCATCGCAGATGCAATCGGCTGTGACTTAGACGTAAAGAACCAGCCGGGGATTTTAATTGTAAATCTTGGTTCTGAGACAACAGAAATTTCAGTGTTATCCTATGGTGGAGTGGTTCTGAACAAAATGCTTAAGATTGGAAGTAAAACTTTGGACAGTGCAATTATTCATGAAGTCCGTTATGAGCATGAATTTTTAATCGGACATTTATCTGCTGAAGAACTGCGCAGAACCTATGGTGTTGCTAAAGAAACTGTTTCGGAAGATTTTACGGTAGCAGGACGCAATCTGATCACCCGTACACCGGAACACAAACACATTCCGCAAAAATTGATAGAACGTGCCATGGAAGAATCATTAAAAACAGTTTTGTATGAGATACATTCTTTGTTAGAAAGAACACCGCCGGAAGTTCAAAAAAACATTCGCAGAGAAGGAATCTATCTGTGTGGAGGACTTGCGAATTTAAAAGGGTTGAACCGTTATGCTGAAACAGACTTGCAGACATCGGTACATATTGTCGAACGGCCGGAACTTTGTACTGTTTCCGGTTTGAAAAAAATTATACAAACGAAAGAACTGATGAAAACAACATATTCAATGTTAGACGAAAATTATAGGTGGATGAGATAGGGATGAGAAATAGAAATCAATCAAATTTTTCCAGTAAACATATACTGTTGATTCTGAGTATTATATGTATCCTTTTTATGGGGCTGTCTTTGATAACGGAAAATGTCAGCGGTCCTTTAAGGGCAATTGCAAACTACACGATCGTTCCCATGCAAAAAGGGATTAACACGATTGGTTTGTGGATGAGTGATTTTACCCGGAATTTTGAAACCATGAAAGAACTACGTGCCGAGAATGAAGCACTGCAGGCACAGGTAGACGAATTGAACATGAAGAACAGTCTTTTGCAACAGGACAAACATGAATTGGAGCGCCTGCGTGAATTGTACGCTCTGGATGAATTATATGCGGATTATGAAAAAGTCGGGGCCAGAGTCACTGCCAATGACTCAGGAAACTGGTTTCATTCATTTGTAATTGATAAGGGGTCCAAAGACGGAATCGCAGTAGATATGAATGTGATATCCGGAAACGGGCTTGTCGGTATCATTACGGAAGTCGGCCCGAATTGGTCAAGAGTCCGTTCGATCATTGATGATGCAAGCAGTGTCAGTGCCTTAGTACTTTCTACCTCTGATACGTGTATGGTAAACGGAGATTTAACCTTGATGCAGGACGGAAGGATTCGCTTTGAAATGCTGCCGAATAACGGAACAGAAATCGAAGAAGGAGAGCAGGTTGTTACTTCTCACATCAGCAATAAATATCTGCAGGGAATTTTGATTGGGTATATCAGTGAAATTCATGTAGATTCTAACAATCTGACCCGATCCGGTTATATTATTCCGAAGGCTGATTTTGAACATCTTCGAGAAGTGCTTGTCATCACAACAACGAAAAGTGATTTATTGGAGGAATAGGATTGAAACGTAAAATAATAACTGTCTGTATCATCCTGATATGCTTCCTATTGGAATCCACTGTGTTTCCAAGTCTTTCATTTGCATCGGTGACACCGAACCTTATGATTATCGTTACGTCATCATTTGGTTTTATGCGTGGTAAAAAAGAAGGAATGATGGTTGGATTTATATCGGGACTTCTGATTGACATCATGTTTAGTGATTTGATCGGTTTTTATACGTTGATTTATACCGTATTGGGATATGCAAACGGATTTTTCCGGAAAATATTTTATGATGATGACATCAAACTGCCATTGATATTGATTGCAGCAAGTGATTTTCTACAGGGAAATATTATCTGTATCTTTATGTTTATCATGCGGAGCAGATTTCATTATTTTTATTATTTGAAATATATTATAATTCCTGAATTAATTTATACGATTCTGATTACCTTGATTTTATATCAGATTA
>CAZXQK010000017.1:0-11551 GCA_964642785.1 uncultured Faecalimonas sp. | reverse complement strand
AGATTCTGCTGGTTGGAATCAACTATGACAGGGAAACGAAACAACATGAATGTGTGATTGAGAAGTATCAAAAATAAACAAATGAGAAACGAGGCTAATCATGAGGTGGAAAAACTATTTTCGTGAAATGATTCTGGAACGTGGTAAAATTTATCATCAGAGGAACAGAGTTACGAATCTGACTTATCAAAATTATATTTATAAAGCACGTGTTTTAGGAGAAATTGGTTATGATGTGGAGATTAAGATACGTGATGATGACATTATTTATATGAAATGCACCTGCCCTCATGCTGCTTCCGGGCAGTATTGTAAGCACATGGCGGCTGTTATGTATGTGATTGAAGAGCAAGGAGAGGAATTGAAGCAGCGGAAGAATCAGATGGAAGAGACAGTGATACCGTTTTCTACTGTGGAAGGCGAGTATCACTATTTTGACATGGGACGAATCGCCGGAAATCTTGAAGTTTCCCGAACTGTATATGATGAGGCAAAGCGTTTGATCCGTACGAAATCAGTTGTCCTTGATACAGTAAAAATCCGCTATTATCATTACATGCAGGGTGTCGTGCAGGGAGCGGTTGCAGAAGGGCACTACGCGGATGGCAGAATGGACAGGCAAATCGAGTTTTGTTTCTTGAGAGATAAGATTATCAGTGCAGACTGTCAGGTTTCCGGATGCTCTGGCTACTATAGCGAAGGATTTTATTATACAAGAAAAGAGATTTGCAAACACATACTTGCACTTATGATGCTGTTGGATGAATATCTGAAGAAATATAATCCGGGAGATTCGACCAGTCCGGACGGGATTCGGTTTGTACGGCAGTTTCGAGGTATGCATTTCAAAGAACGGCTGGAAAATCAGGTGGAAGAGCAACGGGATCTGAAGATAGAACCAGTGTTGGAACGTAAAGGAGATTTACTGAAACTATCCTTGAAGGCGGGTGTTGAAAAACTGTATGTGGTAAAGAAACTATCAGAGTTTGTAGATAATTATGCGGAAAAGGAATCCATGCTTTTTGGAACAAAGACAGAGATCGATTTTGCGAAGCACCGTCTTATGCCGGAAGCAGAAGAATTGTTTGAATTTGTAAAACAGATTGTAGATGAAGAACAGAATCGGGACAGATATCAGATGATGCGGACGGACGGATATTATGATGCAGAAGAGATCAAAAATTTTATCTCACTTTATGGGGCGAGATTGGATGAATTCTATGATATGTTTGAGGGACATACGTTGTCGTGCAATGATAAGACAGGATATAAGACAAAAAAGATGAATTTGAAATTGCAAAACGGTAAGCCGGATGTTCAGATTCAGATAGAAAAGGATGTGGATGAAGAGGATGTTTTTCATGGTGTGAGAGTGAAGGGAAATGTGCCACCTTGCGTTTTTGGAAGAAAATATTACTATTTCTTTCGGGAAAATACATTCAGCCGTATGGATGAAACAGTAAAGGACGCCTTGCTTCCACTTTTTGATATGGCAGAATGCGAAGCGATATCGTTCTGCGTGGGAAGAAAACATTTATCAGAATTTTATCATCAGATTCTTCCGGTATTACGGGAAAATGCAAGAGTAGAGGAATCAGAATCGGAAGTTATTGCAACTTATGTTCCACCTGAACCGGCATTTTTGTTTTATTTGGATGCAGAAGACGGACGTGTTATCTGCAGACCGAAGGTAAGGTATGAAGATACAGAAGTATCCTTGTTGGACAACAAGAAATACAATTTTGTACCGGAGCCTTTTCGAAACACCTATCTGGAATCGGAAATCCTATTTTATGCAAAAGAATTTTTCCAAGAAATTTCTTTGGAAGAAGATGAGATGTACTGTGGAGAGGAAGACGAGGAAGTCTTATATTTCATGGACAGTGGAATTGACCGGCTGATGTCCTTGGGCGAGGTGCATACCACAGATCGATTCCGCAGCATGAATGTGAGAAGAAAACCGAAATTAAAAATGGGAGTTTCCTTGGAAAGTGATATTATGAATCTGACGATTTCCAGTGACGACATTGAACGGGAAGAACTGTTACAGATTTTACAGAGTTACCAACGAAAGAAGAAGTATTATCGTCTGAAAAACGGAGATTTTGTCACCATACAGGAAGAAGATATAGAGATGTTAAGTCACCTGATGGAGACACTTCAGATTTCACCGAAAGAATTTGTGAAAGGCAATATGAAGATTCCGGTGTATCGGGCACTTTATTTAAATAAAATGCTGGAACAGAGTGAAAATGTGTATCTGGAACGGGATAAACATTTCCGGAATCTTATCAAAGAGTTTAAAACGGTAGAGGATTCTGATTTTGAAGTGCCGGCACAGTTAAGTGCGATTATGAGAAATTATCAGGTGCAGGGATTCAAATGGATGAAAACGTTGGAACAGTACGGATTTGGCGGGATTCTGGCGGATGATATGGGACTTGGAAAAACCCTGCAGATGATATCTGTTTTGCGGTCAGCGAAGGAAAGTGGAAATCTTGGAACGGCATTGATCGTATCTCCGGCTTCTCTTGTTTTTAACTGGAAGGAAGAATTTTCGAAATTTGCACCGGATATGAAGGTGACGCTGGTGGTCGGAACACAGGCGGAGCGTGCGGATGTGATAAAGAACTATGAAAAAAGTGATGTGCTGATCACGTCCTATGATCTGCTCAAGCGTGATATTGCAGAATATGAAGGATGTCATTTTCAGTATCAGGTGCTGGATGAGGCACAGTATATTAAAAATCACGGAACGGCAGCGGCAAAGGCAGTCAAAATCATTCGGAGTACCCATCGGTATGCGTTGACCGGAACACCGATTGAAAATCGTCTGAGTGAATTGTGGAGCATCTTTGATTATCTGATGCCGGGATTTTTATATGGCTATGAGAATTTCCGAAGACAACTTGAGACCCCGATTGTAAAATATAAAGAGCAGGAGGCTTCGGAACAGTTAAAGAAGATGGTATCACCGTTTATTCTGCGAAGACTAAAAACAGATGTGCTGAAAGATTTGCCGGATAAACTGGAAGAAGTGCGGTATGCGAAAATGGATACGGAACAGAGAAGGATTTACGATGGTCAGGTTGTGCATATGAAAAATATGCTGGAAGAACAGGAAGCAGATGATTTCCAAAAGAATAAACTGCAGATTCTGGCTGAACTGACAAGAATCCGTCAGATATGCTGTGATCCGGAATTGTTGTTTGAAAAATACAAAGAAGGTTCTGCAAAACGTCTGGCATGTATGGAACTGATTCAGAGTGCCATGGAAGGTGAACACAAGATTCTTGTATTTTCGCAGTTTACCAGTATGCTGGAGTTGCTGGAGAAAGACTTGAAATCCCGGAATATCGGATATTACAAAATCATAGGTGCGACACCGAAAGAAAAACGGGTGGAAATGGTTCGAGCCTTCAATGAAGATGATACACCGGTCTTTTTGATTTCGTTGAAAGCGGGAGGCACCGGACTGAATCTGACCGGTGCGGATGTGGTCATCCATTATGATCCGTGGTGGAATCAGGCGGTGCAGAATCAGGCAACAGACAGGGCTCATCGTATCGGGCAGACAAAAAATGTGACCGTATACAAACTGATTGTCAAAGATACGATCGAGGAGAAAATCGTACAGATGCAGGAAACGAAAAGAAATCTGGCGGATTCTGTTCTGGAGGGAGAAAATGGAAGCATTACGCAGATGAGCAAAGAAGAACTGCTGGAACTTTTAGCAATATAAATTTGCTAAAATCTTGCATAATGAGAAAATAAGGTGTATCATATTGGAGAAAAATTCAAATAGTATTGGGGTATAAATATAAGAGGGTATATCTATGACAGGCAAAAGACGAAAAGAAATCAGGAAAAGAAGAAAAGCAAAGAGAAAAAACAGGTTTGTTTTATGGTACAAGAAATTAAGCAAAAAAAAGAAGGCATTGTTGGTTACCGGTATTATCATGCTGTGCCTGTTGCTTGCACTTGTTATTTATGTATCAAGTATTTTTGGAAAATTGAATACAGAAAAAATTGACAAAGACGACATTTTTGTCAATGAGGAATTAGATGTGTCAGTTGGTGTGGGTTACACGAATTTTGTATTATTTGGTGGTGATTCGCGTAGCGGTGAAGTAAAGCGAAATCTGAATACGGATTCCATCATTATTGTGAGTCTGAATAATGAAACAAAAGAAGTGAAGATGGTTTCTGTATACAGAGATACATTGCTTGATCTGACAAACGGTAAGATTAAGAAGTGTAATTCAGCATACAGCAATGGCGGAGCAACCATGGCCATCAATATGCTGAATATGAATCTGGATTTGGATATTCAAAAGTATGTGACTGTTGATTTTAGTGCGGTTGTAGACCTTGTAGACATGGTTGGCGGTATTGAAGTGGATGTCAGCGAGAAGGAATATAAAGAAGTCAACAAGTACATTGACGAAACAGGCAGTGTTGCAGGGAAAAAAGCAGTGCATCTGACGCACGGGGGTGTACAGACTTTAGACGGTGTTCAGGCAACTACGTATGCGAGAATTCGTAAAAATGTAGGGGATGATTTTGCCAGAACGGAAAGACAGCGTCTCGTTATTCAAAAAGTTGTAGAGAAAGCGATGAAATCGGATTTTGCGACGATCAATAAGATTATTGATAAATTGTTTCCGCGAATTGCAACGAATTTTACGTTGGCTGAAATTGTTTCCTATGCAAAAGATTTTAAAAAGTATACATTTGGTGATACGACCGGATTTCCGTTTGAAAAAGGAAGTGGAACGATTCCGGGGCGGGGAAGCAGCGTGTTCCCGATTACTTTGAAAAGCAATGTATCGGAACTTCACAAGTTCTTGTATGGAACAGAGGATTATCAACCGTCTTCTAAGGTTGTGGAAATCAGCGGGGAGATTGCCGCAATTGTGGGAAATAGAAAAGCAGATTCAGATACGTCAGGTACAACCGGAAGTGGAACAATGACACCGGGTACAACGACGGGGAATGATGATGAGACATCGAAAAAGGATGATACGATCACAACACCGGGAGATGATGCAGATAAAGATGAAACACCGTCACAAGATGGCAATGAAACACCATCAACCGGTGGTGAAGAAACCGGAGGCGATTCCAATGAAGGGGGTACGACCGGAGATGGAGGCGGTTCCGGTGAAGATGGCACGACCGGAACCGGAGGTGGTTCCAACGAGGGTGGAGCGACCGGCGGAGGTTCTGGTGATGGAGACAATACGACTGGTGGTGCAACAGATAATACCGGCAATGGAACACAAGGCAGTACAAGTACAACACCATAAGACAATGAATGGGAAGCAAATGAAAAGCTTCCCATTTTCCAATAAAACGTATACTGGAACGATTAAAAACAGAGAATAGATGTCGAGGGGAGATTGACATGAAACAGGGGAAAAGTTTAAAAGAAGCAAAGGCAGAAAAGGCTGCAAGGAAAAGGCGTGCAAGGCGAAGAAAAAGGGTCTTTGTTTTGCTGACAGAGTTATTTATATTTGTCGGGCTTTTGGGAGTCGGATATGTGATGTCCAAATATGGAAAGTTTCAATTGAATATGTTTAGCGATGGGGATATTCAGAAAAATGATGGGGCGGAAAAAGAAGGTTACACGACCATCGCACTTTTTGGGGGAGATTCCAGAGAGGGACAGTTAGAAGCAGGAACACACGCAGACACTATCATGATTGCCGGTATCGATGACAAAACAAAAGAAGTCAAGTTAGTGTCTGTTTATCGCGATTTGGTAGTAAAGCGTCCGGATGGAGAATTGGGAAAGGCGAACAGTGCATATTTTGTTGGCGGACCGAAAGAAGCAATCAATATGCTGAATCAAAACTTTGACCTGGACATTGAAGATTATGTAACGGTTGATTTCGCAGCATTGGCAGATGTAGTGGATTTGTTAGGAGGAATTGAAATTGACGTTACGGACACAGAGGCGGAAGAAGTAAACAATTACATAGGAGAAACGGCGCAGGTTGTCGGGAAAAAAGCGAAAAAGATGACAGGCGGACTGCAGACTTTGGATGGTGTACAGGCAGTGACTTATGCCCGAATTCGCAAAAATGTGGGCGGTGATTATGCCAGAACGGAAAGGCAGAGACTTGTCATTCAAAAATTGATTGAAAAGGTAAAGGCAACAGATTTGGCAACATTAAATGAAATCATAGATACTGTTTTTTCAAAAGTTTCGACCAGTTTCAGCATGAAAGAACTTATCAGCCTTGCTTCCGGTGTATTGCAATATGAGTTGGGAGATACAACCGGATTTGCATTTGAACATGAAGATGGAAACTTAAAAGGAATCGGAAGTGTGGTTATTCCCTTGGGCGTTCTGGAAAATGTACAGGAATTGCATGCTTTTTTATACCCGAATGAAACATACACAGCCTCGGAAACTGTAATGGAGATTGCACAGGAAATTGAGAAGGCAACCGGATATACGAGAAATAACTCTAGACAATGATTTTAAAATCATGTAGAATAATAAAATGTCAAAAGAAAAGAAGAAAGAGGAAGCGGATATGAAGATGATAAAAAAAATAGCGACACTTTTGTTGGTAATTTGTTTGGCAGTACCTTGTTTTTCCATGTTGTCTTTTGCGGCAGACGGAAAGATTATGTTTACTGACCCGACGACGAAGGTGGGAGAAACGGTAGAAATCACCGGCGTGGTAGAAAAATCAAGAGGTAATTTTGGAAAAATCGAGATTACCATGACATATGATACCGAATATTTGAAGTTTAAAAGTGGAGATGGCATCGTAGAAGGAACAGCAGGAGAAATTACCTATAGTGGTGATGCAACAAACGATACCGGTTCGAGAAAGGAATTTCAGATTACATTTGATGTATTAAAAGCAGGTATAACCAAACTGTCGATTAAGAATGCTACGATTAAAAATGTTTCGGGTACTGTTTTGGATTATACAAAGGGTGGTTCTACTATTACGATAGAAGCCGGAACAGGTACTTCTGTAACAGAACCGAAACAGCCGACAGATACTCCGGATACTACGGATGCGACAGTTGAAGTAAATGGCGTGAAGTATACGATTTCCAACACCATTCCTCAGAATGAGATTCCGAAGGGATATGAAGCAACTACATTAGACTATGATTTGGTCACATATCAGGTTGTTTACAGTGAGGACTTTGGTCTGACATTGGCGTATTTGGTAAATGAAGAAAATGTAGGTGCGTTCTTCATGTATCAGGAGGCTGATGCAACATTTGCACCATATGAAGAAATTACGATTTCAAATGATGTTACGATTGCGTTATTATCCGACGTTTCAGAGATTGAGTTGCCGGATAATTATGTAAAACAGAATGTAATGTCTGCAAATTCTCATGAATTTCCAGCATGGCAGAACAAGGAAAATACGGATTTTATTATTGTGTATGCCATTAACAATCATGGTGAGAAATTGTTGTATCAGTTAGATAATGCGGAAGGAACCTACCAAAGATTTCAAGCACCTGAAGTTGTGCAGGACGATACGAAGGACGGATTTATCGGAAAACTAAGTGGTATTCTGGAAAATCACTTAGATTATGTGATTCTTGGCACAGGACTTGGATTTATTTTGTTTGTGATCATTATCGTGATCTTAAGCGTGAAGTTATACAATCGTAATGCGGAATTAGATGAGATTTACGATGAATATGGCTTGGACGAAGAAAACGATGACACAGAAGATTTAGAAGAGCCGGAAGATTCAGATGATTATGAAGAAGATGGTGATGAGAAAGAAATGGAGATGCTGGTTCAGGAAGGTATGAAGGAAGTATTTCCGGAAGAAGTGTCTGACAACATTGAAATTCCGATTGAAAAAGTAGTCGAAAAGGTGAAAGATGACGAAGACACCTTAGGCGAAGCGTTGGCAAAACAACAAGAAGCGGAATATTATGACGATGATGATGACGAAGAAGCGTTGTTGGACGATTTTTCAATGGATTTTATTGACTTAGATGATTAATAAAGATTGGTGGAGATGTTTTCGCATCTCCACTTTTTCTGCGAACACTTTATTTTAACATTGTAAACACATTTTATTCACAATTCTTTGCTAGACTACATCATAGAAAATAAAAGACAAATGGAGGGATTAGTCATGAATGAAGATAGATATGAACCATACCAATATGGAATGCCGGAGAAACCGTCAGCAGAAGAACCGGTTGTAGAAGAACCGGCTGTGGAAGAACCGGAAGTAAATGAACCGCAGTTTGCAGAACCGGATTTGGATTTTGAACCGGAGGATAGGGAAGAAGAAATGAAGGAAGAACATTCCGCACCGAGATATGATTATAATTACTATGAGACACAATCAAATACGCAATCCACACAAACAATAAAAGAAGAAAAGAAAAAAGGCGGATGTCTGAAAGCGTTTAGTGTGATTGCCATTGCTATTTTGTTTGGTGTCGTGGCAAGTGTGGTGTTCCAAGGAACAAATCGCATTATCAATGGTTTATTCGGCGAGACAGAACAGTCAACTTCTCAGAAGAAGGAAGAAATTGGAACCACACAGATTGTGACAGGAAGCGGCTCACAGGTAGAGTCGGCAATTGCAGATGTTGCAGAAAGTGTGATGCCGTCAGTTGTTTCGATTACAAATATGAGTATACAGGAAGTGCAGAACTATTTCTTTGGAGGAACAACACAGTATGAAAGTCAAAGCAGTGGTTCCGGTATTATTGTGGGACAGAATGATACAGAACTTTTGATCGCGACGAATAATCACGTTGTCGAAGGCAGTCAGACGCTGACTGTAGCATTTATCGATGGAAGCAGTGCAAATGCACAGGTGAAGGGAACCGATTCTGATATTGACCTTGCCATCATTGCCATTTCATTAAATGATTTAGAGAGTGAAACACTAGATAAGATCAAGGTTGCAACATTGGGGGATTCAACAACTATGCGTGTGGGTGAGACAACCATTGCAATCGGTAATGCACTTGGTTATGGTCAGTCTGTAACAGCAGGAATTGCCAGTGCACTGAATACGACAATTGACGGATATGAAGGTAAACTGATTCAGACGGATGCGGCAATCAATCCGGGAAACAGTGGTGGTGCTCTTGTGAATGCGAACGGAGAGGTCATCGGAATTAATACTGCAAAGGTCAGTGACGAATCTGTAGAAGGTATGGGGTATGCCATTCCGATTTCTGATGTGCTTGATAGTCTGAATGAACTGATGAATAAAGAAACGCGTACGAAAGTAGCGGAATCTGAGCGTGGTGCCATTGGTATCATGGGAAGAACCGTAGATTCACAGACTTCACAATATTATAATATGCCGGAAGGTGTATATGTATCAGAACTTGTAGAGGGCGGTGGTGCAGAAAAGGCAAAACTTCCTGTTTACAGTGTGATCACAGAGATTGACGGTTATGATGTTGACAGTATGGAAGATTTGCAGGAAGAACTTCAGTATTATCGTGCAGGTGAAACAGTGGAACTGACGGTTATGGTACAGGGACGAAGCGGTTATACGGAAGAAAAGATTTCGGTAACATTGACAAAAGCAGAATAATCTTTGGAAGCATAAAGAGGAAGGGCAAGAGTTCTTTCTCTTTTTCCATATAATGCAGGATTGACATGAAACTCAATATCTGTTACCATTAGTACATACCCCTATGGGGTATGCGAAAGGAGGAATCATGAAGACTCAGAAGTTTAAGATAACAGGTATGACCTGTGCGGCATGCAGTAGTGCAGTGGAACGTGTGACACGCAAAATGGAAGGCGTGACAGAAAGCAATGTCAATCTGACAACGGCACTTTTAACCATCACATACGATGAGGTTGTCGTGACACCGGATATGATTATCAAAAAGGTGGAACGTGCAGGCTTTGGTGCGGAGATATATGCGGAAAAGTCGAAGAAAGAGAAACAGCAGGACGAGGAGCATTCGGAAGAACTGGTGAAAAAGTCGAAACACCGTTTGATGGTAAATATTGCGTTGTCCCTGCCGCTGCTTTACATCTGTCTTGGTCATATGCTGCCGGTTGCGTTGCCGTTACCGGTGTTTATGGATATGCACATGCATCCGTTTACCTTTGCTCTTGTGCAGATGGTGCTGACGATTGTGGTACTGATAAATGGACGTAAGTTCTATATTGTCGGATTTAAGAGCCTGTGTAAAGGACATCCGAACATGGATTCTTTAGTAGCTATTGGTACGGGAAGTGCATTTCTCTACAGTTTTGTAATGACAATATCTATACCGGAGGATCCGTCCTGCGTGCATCATTTATATTATGAATCGGCAGCAGTGGTAGTTACCCTTGTGATGCTGGGAAAATATATGGAAGGCAGAAGCAAGAATAAGACATCGGATGCCATTCGCAAATTAATGGAACTGGCACCGGATACGGCAGTTGTACTGTGTGACGGGCAGCAGACGGAAGTGCCGGTGGAACAGGTGCAGGTAGGAGAACTGATTCTGATTAAGCCGGGCAGCCGCATTCCGTTGGACGGGATTGTAACAGAAGGAATGACCAGTGTGGATGAATCTATGCTTACAGGGGAAAGTATTCCGGTGGAAAAGAGTATAGATGATGAGGTCATTGGCGGAAGTGTTAATTATCAGGGGGCGGTTACAGTAAAGGTAACGCATGTGGGTCAGGACACGACTCTTGCAAAGATTGTGAAAATGATGGAAGACGCGCAAGGGAAGAAGGCACCGATTTCCAAACTGGCAGATACGGTAGCAGGGTATTTTGTGCCGGCGGTTATGGTCATTGCCATTATGTCAGCGGTTCTGTGGCTGTTGCTTGGAAAGGAACTCACGTTTGCACTGACGATATTTGTGTCTGTTTTAGTGATTGCCTGTCCATGTGCCTTGGGACTTGCCACACCGACTGCGATTATGGTGGGGACAGGTCTTGGCGCCAACCATGGTATCTTGATCAAAAGCGGGGAAGCATTAGAAACCAGTCATAAAGTCAATGCGGTTGTGTTGGATAAAACAGGTACGATTACGGAAGGAAAACCGTCTGTGACAAGGATTATCAGTCATACCATGCCGGAGGATTTGCTTTTGCAGCTTGCGGCTTCTTGCGAGCAGGTATCAGAGCATCCTTTGGGACAGGCGATTGTAAAAGAAGCGAAAGAGAGAGACATAAAACTGCTTCCGGTTGCAGAGTTTCAAAGCGTGACCGGACAGGGAATCCGGGCGAAGATTGAAAATGAGATTTACTATATTGGAAATCAGACGCTCTGTGCAGAGCAAAATATGGATATCACTGTCTATGAGAAGGAAGCGAAAGGATTGGCAAATCAAGGTCAGACACCGATGTTTGTAGGCAGTCAGGGAGTGGTGTTTGGCATTGTTTGTGTGGCGGATACCTTGAAAGCCACGAGCACAGATGCCATTGCAAAAATCAAAAGTCTGGGCGTTAAGGTTTATATGCTGACAGGAGATAATCGGCTGACAGCAGAGTATATTGGAGAGAAAGTCGGTGTGGATCAGGTGATAGCAGAGGTTCTGCCGGATGGGAAAACGGCAGTTG
>CAZXQK010000016.1:0-11703 GCA_964642785.1 uncultured Faecalimonas sp. | reverse complement strand
TCCGGTCTTAGCGATGCGCCAATCCGCTGGCTGGTGGACGACTGCGTAAAATTTGTCGAACGGGAAATCCGCCGGGGAAATAAATACGATGCGATCATCATGGATCCTCCATCTTACGGGCGCGGTCCAAAAGGAGAAATCTGGAAAATCGAGGATATGATTCATCCACTGATCAAACTATGTACCCAAGTGTTATCCGATGAACCTCTTTTCTTTTTAATCAACTCCTATACCACAGGTCTTGCACCTGCCGTATTGACTTATATGTTAGCAACCGAATTAAAAGATTTTCACGGAATCGTAGACTCTCAGGAAATCGGTCTTCCGGTATCTGAAAACGGTCTGGTACTGCCTTGCGGTGCTTCCGGAAGATGGGAAGCAAAACAATGATGACAGGAGCCTTGCAAAAGACATATGCAAGGCTCCGTCTGTTTCTAATCACCGGTAACCCGAACCGTTACCCGGTATGTTTTCTTTTCGCCCGGTTGTAAAAATTTCAGCATACCTGTTTTACGCATCACATCTCTGCCGTCCGGGTAACAGTTTCCGCACTCTAAACCAAGTACATAATCCCGCACACCCATCATTTTCCATTCTACAAATCCGTCCAATTCCGATGCATCGAAATTAATCTTTAATGTAATCCCATGTTTCGGCTGATAAATCGATGCACATCCGTCATTATCTTTGAATTTGTGATAATAACAGCGTTCCTGATATCCCGCTGTCGGTTTCTCCATATGCATCCAGTTGGCAAGATTCTCTGCCGCATGCTCATCTCTTGGCACTACTTCATGTGACGGAATCGTAATGACACTGTCTTCATCGAGCAGCGGATATCCCATATTCATATGATACAGAATTTCGACCGGCTCGACCCTGTCCCCTGTATTTTCTATCGTATCTTCCACCACAAAAGTATTTTCTTCTGTAGAAATCAGGATGTTCCGCATCAGCCGTAATTTGCGACCAAATATGGTTTCATCTTTTACCACTCCATGTATGATCAGATTCCCCTCTTCCTCTGTCCAATATGCCTGCTCACAAGGTGTATTTCCAATGGAACCATGAAGCGGCAACACCTCTCCTTCATCTTCACAAGGCGAACCTACCGCCTGCAGACCGCAGGTTGTAAGAAACCCTGCCGTAAACGACTGCAGCCAGTTGGAACCGATACTGTCATAATATGCCGGTGCGACATATCCGCATGGTGAAAAATAACTCAGATTCGTTCCCTTAAATCGAAGACGTGTAATGTCACATGCCCTATCCGGAGAAACCGTCATATCCAATCCACAGCCATTGTGAATTTCAAAAATCCGCATTCCGTCTCCTTTTCCTCCAACCAATCGGTGCTCTTCCACACCGTAAACCTGTGAATCATGTCCGATATATGGATTCATCTTCTTCCTCCTTCTCTAAACCAACGGTCTGACCGCCTGATATACCTGTTTGTATCTTTCATACACTTTCATATACTTCTCATGCCTCTCTTTACATGGGTAGTAAACTTCCGTTTCTTCTACCATATGATCTGCTGCCTCTTCCAGGTTTCGGAACAAACCAATCTCCACTCCGGTCAGCATGGCACTTCCGACCGTTCCCGCATCTGCCGTCTTCAGTGCCGTCATCGGAAGATTGAACATGTCTGCCTTCATCTGCATCCACGCCTTCGAGCGGGCACCCCCACCTGTCGCATGCATTTTTTCAAAACAGATGCCGGATTCTTGCAACTTCTCATAATTCAGATACATTTCATAGACCACACCTTCCATACAGCCCCGGTACAAATCCGAAACCGTCGTCGCCGTCGTCATTCCAAGTACGGCTCCTTTGGAATCGATATCCATATACGGTGTCGCTGCACCTGCAAAATGTGGAAGCACCAGAAGTCCGCTTGGATCTCCGGCTTTTTCTCCTGCAGCATACTCTCGTTCAAGATACTCATTTACCGATACTCCTCGTTCTTTGGCAAATTCCTTCTCTTTCTTTGCCAGCGTGTCCGTGCACCATTGCAACAGTGCACCGCCTGTGTAAGAGAACGCATATGCCACATATTTCCCCGGAATAACATATGGCACAACCGAATAGTATCCTTTCGTCATCACATCCATATCCGGTACCTCATCATAAATCGGTGTCAGACACTCTACCGTTCCTGCTCCATCCACCGCTACAGAAGTGGAAAATGCACCTGCACCGACAGCCGCCGACAATTGATCATGACTGACAGAAACGATACAAGTGTCCTTGGAAAGCCCCGTTTTGTTAACCGCATCATCCGTCATCTTTCCTGCAGATGTTCCAATCGGAACCGGATGCGACATCAAGGATATATCTACTCCCGCCACATCAAATATTTCCCTGCTCCACGAAAGACTTCGAATGTCAAATGCCATGGTTCTGGATGCCAGCGAATAATCAATCTGGCGAGTTCCCGTCAAATGATACAACACATAATCTTCCATAAGAAAGATGTGCTTTGCCTTCTCATAAATCTCCGGCTGATGTTTCTTTAGCCACATCATCTTGGAGATACTGTACATTTCATGCGGACGCAGACCGGTCATATTTGCAATTTCCTTTTCGCCCAATTTCTGAATCAGTTCCCGGCATTCTTCTTTTCCTCGTGGATCCGTATACAGCATGGCAGGATGAAGCGGATTTCCCGCCGCATCTGTCATGACAAAGGTTTCTCCGAAACTGGTAACTCCAATCCCTGCAATATCCGAATACTGCTGTGCCAGTTCACGAAGCACTTCGTATACACCGTCCATAATCGTGGACACATCCACCTCATGTCCGCCTACTGCACGCACCACCGGATAGTCACGATATGCTTTTCCAAGGCATGTCCCCTGCTCATCAAACACCGTACACTTACATCCGGTAGTACCAATATCCAATCCTGCTATTTTCATTTCTAATACCTCACTGCTTTTAGTCGATGTCTACCCAGTCATATCCGAGATATGTTGTGAAAGCTTCCTTCAAAATTTCCTTCATGTGACCGACACCAACCGATGTATGATGCTTGAATCCGCCTCTCGCCAGTTTGAGTAATTTATTCTGGAGATCCGGAATCTCGCAAACACCTCCACAACCGAAGAAAGAATCTTCAATCGGGTCATTTGTAAATTCCGCTTCACTCGCATACACAATGATCTTGCCGTCCTTTGTCTGGCAATTTGAAATGGTAGTCGGAAATGCCTTGATACGTCCCTCATTACATCCCCATCCGGAACCCGGATCATTTTTTGCGAACATCTTGTGTTCCGTAACCGTTCCCTTTCCTGTCATCAAGCCCTGTGCAACCGGTCCGCAGTGGAACAAAATCACCTTATTTTCATCATCACCATAGTTATTATTCCAGTCTAATACCGCTGTCGGTTCTTCACTTGCAAGCTGCATTGCACGCATGGTGAGTGCTGAGCACATATCAATCTCGCAGGAAGCAACGATTCCCCTGTCGTTCAACTCGCTCAGAAGCACGCACGGGCATACACGCAGATAAGTTTCCATTTCGTTCCAGCAACGCAAAGTCAGTGCATCCAAATGATATTCTTCAATGTATTCATCAATCACAACAGAAATCTTTGCCAACATGAGTTTATTTGACTCCGGCACATTGGAAAAGTCTGTATAATTCTCTAATGTTTTTACCTTTCCCAAGACTACTGCATCATCATCTGCTTTTTTGCTTACCTTGAACATCAATTCGGATAAATCAAAAGATTCCACATTGATGCCGTATTTTTGCAAAGTAATCTCATCAAAACGGACGGTCTTAAACGCTGTAGTTCTTGCACCGATACATCCCACATTAAAACGTTTCATCCCGTTTACCACCCGGCAAATCGCCGCAAAATCTCTCAGATTCTGTGCAAATGCCTCTGACAGCGGATGAACCACGTGTGGCTTCATAACCGTAAACGGAACCTGATATTGTGTAAATACATCGGTTACCGAGAATTTACCACAGTATGCATCCCGTCTGTGTGCAAAATCCATTTTTCCAATCTCGTCCGGATATGCCTGCATCAAAATCGGAACACCGGCATCCTGAAGTGCTGTAATCGCACCATTTTCATCTGCAAAAATCGGCATAGAGAAGATGACACCATCATATTCTCCCTCATGATCCTTTAGCCATTTTGCATATAAAAGACCTTCATCCCTCGTTTCTATTCCGCCATATCTGGTCAGTTCTGCATCCATTGCAATATAGTCATATCCTGCGTTAGTCACAGCCTGAATCATATCCTCCCGTGCACCATAGATCAATTCTCCCGGCATAAAACCGCGGTTGCAAAATGCCAACGCAAATGTCATTTTCTTTCCCATCATCATCCTTCTCCTTTTCTGATCCTAATCCATCAATGCAAACATTTTCATTGCTGCTTTTACATTTTCTTTCATGGCATCCCTTGCTGCCATTGACATTGCGGAGAAAAATCTCGGTTCCTCTGCCGTAAGTCCCTGCAGATACTCAGTCACCGCATTACCGCCTGATTTGTCCATATAGGTAAAATAATTCACCTTACGCACACCGGCTTCAATGGATTTTCTATAATCTTCCTTGCTGACCCCGGAACCACCATGCATCACAACCGGAATCTGATCTGTCATATTACGTACATTTTTTACCACATCAAAATCCAGTTTCGGTTCTGTCAGATAAATACCATGTGTCGTACCAAAAGAGCACGCCAATGCATCGATTCCGGTTTCCTTTACAAACACACCCGCCTGCCGTGGATCCGTATAAATCTTGGTCTCATCGTCTGCTCCCGTATCATCTCCGGCACCGGACTCTCTTCTTCCCATGGAACCAAGTTCCGCCTCCACAGTCGCACCTGTCCTCGCCGCCATCGCAACTGCCTTTTTCGTGTTTTCCAGATTTTCTTCATAAGAAAGTGTGGAACCATCATACATAATCCCTGTAAATCCCAAATCCAGGGCTTGCTGCAGATATTCCAAGGTCTCTCCATGATCCAAGTGCGCACACACCGGCACAGTCGCCTTTTTTGCCATTGCCACCATGATCGGCCCGATGACATCCAGTGGAATCCAAGACTCATGACACTGAGCAAACTGGATAATCACCGGCAGTTCCAATTCCTCCGCTGCACCAATTACCGCCTGCAAAGCCTCCAGACTCGGCGCATTAAAAGATCCAATTGCAATCTTCTTTTCTTCTGCAATCTCCATAACCTCTTTCATTGTCACTAACATAATTATACTTCCTTTCCCATATAAATCTTTGTTTTTCTCCTTTTATGTTACATGGATATATGTATGAAATATATAGAAATTCGTTCTTTTTACTTTGATTTTGTTCACTGTCATGGTAAACTAAGAAAAAGGAAGAAGAAAGGAAGATCCGTGTACAATGATTTCAAGTTTTAATCTGGTAAAATTACATGCACTATTAGAGGATTTTTATAAACTGACCAGCATTAGAATCACAATATTTGATGAAAATTTTCATGAACTGGCAGCGTATCCGGAACACTTAAATTCCTTTTGCCAACTGATTCGTTCAGATGCCACCGCCTTAGAGGAATGCAGAAAATGTGATGTGCGTGCCTGCGAAATGGCAGCCCAAAGACATACCACATTTACCTATCAATGCCACGCAGGAATGACAGAAAGTATTGCACCCCTATTTCTCGGCAATCTTGTGATCGGATACCTGCTGTTCGGACAACTGTTCTCTTACCCTTCCCACGAGGAAGGCTGGCAGAATATCCAAACACTTTGCCACAATTATCAGATAAACCGGAACGCCCTCAAAGAAGTCTGTCTGCAGCAGCCAATCATACAGAAGGATTACATTGCAGCAGCCTCCCATATTTTGCAGGCAGTAGCCTCTTATCTTTGTATGGAACGAATGGTATCTCTGCATCAGCAGGAACTTTCCGTACAACTGGATGAATATATTTCTGCTCACTTCACAGAAGATATCGATGTCCATACCTTGTGCCGGCAGTTTGATATTGGCAAAACCCGCCTCTACGAACTGACAAAACAGAACTACGGCATCGGTCTGGCGCAGCACATTCGGAATCTGCGCATCAAGAAAGCCAAGGATCTTCTGGAAAATCATCCGGATATGTCCTTGGCTGATGTCGCATTTGCATGCGGATTCAAAGATTATAACTATTTCATTACCGTTTTTAAACGCACTGTCGGGATGCCACCGAGGCAATATGCGAAATCACCGGATTAATATGGCTGGATTTTCTTATCTAAAAGTATAGGATAAGAATCCATCACAAAATCGTATTCTACAGATTCCCCGTTGATGTTCCACTGCTGCGGCTGATTATTGTACTGCCAGTCCAACGGTTCTGCAACATCGCTCTGCTCTGCATTGATCTTGAATGCCTCTACAAGATCCTGCTTCATTTCTTCTGTCAGTTTATCCGGCTGCAGAGATACAAACAACGGGCTTCCGCTTCTTGCCAACAGATCAAGCCACTGTCTGTTCAGTTTCCAGTCTATGTGATCACCCATGACACCGACACAGTCTGCATCGACCTTATAAAAAGCATCATTCTGACAGAGACGGAATGCCAAAGTATTTACACCGTATGCCCTTGTTCTGCTCCACTCACGACCGCTCGTATCGTCCCCACTCCGGAACAGTTCAACCAGACCTGCACACAAATGTGAAATAGTGTTGCACCCGATGATGACCATATCCCCTGCCGCATTCCGGAGCAGGCGATAGAAATCCAGTACGATCTCCGCACTTGTCTTTTTACGATCGTAGAAAGACCACCCCTTCGTAGCTGCTATCTTTCCATTCAAAGTATCTCCAAAATAATCAAACATATCATAGGTAGAAAAATCGTGTTTGACTAAATCAAAGCCCCAGTCACGAATCTGCTCCATGTTGGCCTTCAGATAGGCTTTCACCTCCGGATGAGACGGATCTAAGTATCCCAGATATTCACGGTCTTTCACCTTCATCCAATCAGAACTTCCACCGCCCGGTTCTGATTTTTTTAAACGCCATTCCGGATGCTCATTCTCCGCTTCTTTATCATGAAGAGGACGAAACCAAAGTCCGGCCTTCAGATTCTTTTTCTTGATATCTTCCGCCAACTTCTTCATATCACCGAATTTTTCATTGGCTCTCCATGGTCCTGCCACTCGATTAATGGACCATCCGTCATCGATCACCATGTACGGTTTGTTCTGATTTTCTCCAGCCAATCCGGCAATGATATCCGCATCTGTCATGATATCCTCATAACTGCTGTCTCCATATGCATAATACCAGTTATTGCTTCCGTATACCGGTTCTTTCGGCAGTCGCGGATGCGGTGACATGACCCTGCAAAATTCCTTGGCTGCCGCAAACGCAGTCATACCTTTATATTGTTCACACACAATCACTCCGGCTAACAACTCTCTTCCTTCTAACTGTATGCCCACCGCACCACAACGTACATCAAACCATGCTGTCACACCGGACGCATCACATTGGAAACTCACAAAGCTGTTCGGCTGTACCATGACACCACATCCGACCGTTTCATCTCCACTGTTTGCCAGGAAATACCATGGCATAAAAATTTCTCCATTTAAGGAATGCCATTCCATATCTCCGTAGGAACGTTCCCACTTATCTCCCATGATCCTTGTAGGTCTACTAATGTGGTGGTTCCATCTCATGCAGATAAATTCCGGGCGGGTCTCTTCTGCCCTCAGCCACACATACAGTTTTCTGCCTTTCAATTCCATTCGGACTTCTGCATCTTTGTTTTCCTTCTCACATATGACTTTCAAATCATCCGGCTCTCTCAAAATATCAAACATCTTTTTCCTCCATCCGGCAATCTTAATACTGCCATACTTTCAAATAATCTACTTCCATATAATTTCCATGTTCCCAGTCAGTAGTCTCATCCGGGAATCCCGTAAGCGGCATACAGACATCTCTGCCCGCATAACAGGTCAGTATCACCCGCATTGGTTCGTTATAAATATACTGTCCCTCGCATGCTTCCGAAGGCACTGCACTTAAAGTCGGTTCACCGTCTACATACCAGGTAATGGAATCTTTCTGCCAGTCCAATCCAAATGTATGATACTCGTCTCCCCAGTTCCCTGCAAAAAATGTCTTGTTATGATTGTCCGAAAATATCTTTACCATGTCTTTTTCAGGAAACGGTTCCTTTACCATTCTGCGATACGGAAAACGATGCTCAGAACCATGATTTCCACCTTGTGAACCCTTCGGATAATTATGTGCTAAAAGCGTTCCTTTGATAATGCCCGGCATTCTTCCGAAACATTCAAATATATCTACCTCATACTCAATCTTACTTTCGCTGTCGCGACTTCCTAATAACCAAAATGCAGGACAAATTCCTTTGCTTGTATTAATCTTTGCCTTAATTTCAAAATATCCATAATGGAAAAATTCTTTCGTTCTTATCTCAGAGCCGGTATAAATCTCATCATTTTTTCCTTTTCCACGCAAAATCAGTTTTCCGTCTTTCACACTGATATTACTATCTACCAATACTGAGGGTTTATCCGCTTTTACACCGTCAACTGATGCACAATAACCAAATTCCCATAACTCCGGAATAAAACGCTCCGTGTAAACACTTTCGGTCCAATGACCTTCCTGCAACTCAACATCGAAATTTTCTTCAAATACTAATTTCATATTACTTGTATCTTTCATGTTGCCCTCCTCTTGTTACATTGAAATTTTATTTATTTCCATTGTACAACATCAATATATAAATGTCTTGTGCCACGAACACATAAAGTTTTTCTGTAATGACTTTTCAGAAAATATATTACGCCAGTTTAATTACGCAATTCTATTCTTTGCTTCTTGGAATTCTTCTACCGTTTTTCCCAACGCTTCGCACGCCTGCTCTAGTGACCATTGCAAATTTTCCATCAGTTGGCTTACGGCCTGCACTGTTGTTTTCGCTGTTACTTCAGTTGTCACTTCTTCTGTGACTTTCGCTGTTACTTCCTCTGTTACCCGTTTCTCCGTTCTCTCCACAATCAAATCACTTAAATTACGCATATTCTTCGCCTCTCCTTCCATCTCTACTTCCATCTTCATGTGGTATTCTTTTTCCAGTATCTCTTTCTTCTGCTCTGCCCTCAGTTTCGTTGACAGCAACGTGTTCAACATTCGAATCAGCTCACTTTCGCAGTCTGCATCTTCATCTGTACACAAACGGATAATCAGCACCGAAAGCAAATCATAATTCTCATCTCCCGCAAACCTTCCTACGATGTTCTTTTCTTCCATAGAATACTCGCTAATCGTATTCGCATACTTCTTTGGCGGAGCCATGCAAAGCCATATAGAATATACTTTCTTGATATCATCATAATTGTCTGGAACAGTAAAAGATTCCTCGACTGCAGAAATGATATCCGGGATAATAGTCTTTTTGCAACTCTATGTTTAGTATGATTGTAATCTTTTCCTTTTGTGGTGTCAATGCTTTGAATCGAATATCAAAGTAAAATTCTCCCTCACCAGGCACCTTACTTGTCGTATCCATCCCTTCTATTTTTTCGTTCTTCTAGTGTGGAAAAGGTGTGGATAACAAATCACCTTATCCACACCCTCTTGTTTTCTAATATGGCTGATTATTGTACTGCCAGTCCAACGGTTCTGCTCCACTCACGTCCGCTTGTATCATCCCAACCTCGATACAACTCTACCAATCCTGCACAAAGATGCAAAATCGTATTACCTCCAATAATAACCATATCGCCTGTGGCTTCTCTAAGTAACCGATAAAAATCATGTTTGACCAAATCAAATCCCCACTTGCGAATCTGCTCCATGGTCTCCTTCAGGTAAGTTTCCACCACCCGGTTCTGTCTTTTTCAAACACCATTCTGGATGCCGTACTTCTGCCTCCTTATCATGAAGAGGCCGAAACCAAACTGTCATTTTCGTTTAGCCATATTTTTTTATTTTCTTACAATTAACTTCTCCCGAATAATAAGAGTTGGAAACCGCAGGCACTCTCCTTCCTGCACAAACTCCACATTCTGACCGTCAGCAATTACCTGCCGGACGTTTCCGCAATCTTTCAATTTCAGACAATGGAGCGTCAGATTTCCTTCCTGTATTTTCAGTATGTCTTCTTCCTCTGTTCTGATAAAATCGCCCCAACCGGTGCCAAGGCTCCAGAAACATTTGTAATCACCCTTGAGTATCGGAGAAAAACCGAGATACCCTTTTGGCACATCATATTCGAACCCGCTGAAAATCGGTAAAAGCGCGAAAGCAGACATCGCTCTGGCATAATTACTGCCACACTCAATTTCATTCCACGGATTACGTTTTTTTCCGTCATAACGTCCTCTGACTGCTCGTACGACTTCCAGTCCTTCCTGCTGAAAACCTTCACTGATCAGCAATCCGGCAAATGCATACTCAAATCCCGTCATGCACTCTTCACAGTAAGGAATCGGTATTTCCGGTTTTCTGCTGCCGGACGGATAATCACACATCACAGTTCCGGATTCGTCATTCAACGCAAATATACGCCATGCGTTGGCAAAATCCCGAAAAGATGTTTTGAAATTATTCTGATACAAATGCTGCAATGCAGTTCTTCTCTGATCCTTGTCAAAAATATTACCCAGTCCGCAGAGGTTTGCATGCCACTGTCCCAACATTTGGTCAATCTCACATCCATCTGCAATCTGGTACTTTATTTCCTGCTTCTCTTCATTCCAATAATCGGAACAGTTAAAATGTTCCACATCGTCCTTGCATCTGATATCTGTTTTCTGATAAAAATATTTCCCATTGAACAGATTCTCCTTTGTCCACCGGTATCCCTTTGCAAACAATTCTTCATATTCTTTCCGGCTTTTTGTGTCACCCACAAAATCCGCCATTTCAGCCCCTGCCTTCAGAGCCGCAAGGTACATACCTTCCAGCCATGATGACGGTCCGAACAATTCCATATCCAGCGTGTGATGCTGCCTTCCTTCCAGTACACCATCATGATCCCTGTCCCATTCATACGGATTTTCCGTGCTCCATGCATACTCAAGCACCTTTTTGACATTACACCAGTTTTCTATCAGCCAGTCACTGTTGCCCGTGATTTTCCAATCACGATAAATCTTGATAACCGTTGCCATCTGACCGTCCACGCATGGATGAAAGGTCCCTCTTTTAACTCCCAGAGGCAAAACGCTACGGAACTCCATTTTCCCGTTTTTATCTGTGTTATAAGTAAATTCCGTTTCCCGAAGAGAACACTCCAATTCCGGAAACAGAAAACAAAGTGCATAAACATAACTCCACACATGCGTACAGGTTCCCTCACAAGATCCTTTCGCTTCATGAACACCTTCCCAACCGTAGAAGGTACCGTCCTCCAGTCGCAGGACAGTCGGTGATTTCAAAACGGAAAGTGTGGAAGACACAGCATCTTTCACTGCCGGATCCAAAGTAGAAGTGTGCAGCGAGGTACAAAATTGTTTTGTTTTCTTATAAAGCACACTCCAATGATCCAGTGCATAAAAACAGGATGCTGCCGAATCAGGAAATACGGTTGCATAGTAATTCTTCCATATAATATCCTTCCCATTTTCATCTTTTTTTGGGTTCCAATAATTATAGTTGTTCGGAATATTCCAGGAAATCACAAACCGAAAATCTTCTTTTTTTCCGGCATGGAT
>CAZXQK010000015.1:0-12039 GCA_964642785.1 uncultured Faecalimonas sp. | reverse complement strand
ATCTATTTTTTTGATGGAATTTTCGACACCACGCTGTACAAAACAAATTGCTTTAAGGGGCATTTTCCGGTTCTTGTGCCAATTTTCTTTTCCGGCCCATGGGGAACCGTAAATAATGGGTTCGCATTCTAAAGAAACAAATGGTTTGTCTCCGTTTACAATTTTGACATCATCTCCTAAAAACTTTTTCCACAAACGAATGTGAGTGCTTTTTCCGGTGCCGCTTGGTGCGGTGAAAAGATATGCCTGTTCTCCGTATGAAATCGAAGCACCATGAATCAACATACGTTGGTAGGATGGCATTTTCTCGGCTAACTTTCGCAAAAGTGCCAATGTTTCCAAATAAGTAAGCGAAAATGGATTATCAGAAGTTGCTTCCTGTTCACGCAGGATATCTTCCGTAGTTAAAGAAATAGAAAAATCTGTCGCCACATTGGAAGAAACCAGATAGTCTTTGAGAAAAGATTTCAGCTCGTCATGTATGCTGTTTATCTCTATATATTTGTCTGCTAATTTTACAATAAAGTTCATTTTTGTGTTCCTCTCTGTATCTGTACCTATTATACACTATCTGAGAAAAAAGGGAAGTTTTTATTCTGCCTTATTCGGTAGATATTTTAAAAGAAGTATGATATACTTTCTGTGACAGGCGAAAAGGAGGACATACTATGAGAATTAAAAGTGGATTCGTGCTTCGTGAGGTGGCAGGGCAGAATATGGTGATTGCAACCGGTGAGGCGAGCAAAGATTTTCATGGAATGATTAAGTTAAATAGTACAGGAAAAGAAATATGGCAAGGCTTGCAGGAAGGTTTGACTGAAACAGAGATTGTTAAAAAACTGCAGGAAGTTTATGAAGTGGAAGAAACACAGGCATTACAAGACATTGAAGAATTTATTGGTCAAATGCTGGAAATGGGATTTGTGGTAAATGAATAACATCAAACAGATAGAAGAAGTGATAAAGGAGCAAGGGATGCTTGTCTGCACGACAGCGGGAACCAGCATGTATCCGATGCTGCGTAACAGACGGGATACGATTGTTGTGAAACCTTGTGAGGGACGTTTGCATAAATACGATGTACCACTGTATAAAAGTGGGGACAGATATATCTTACATCGGATTGTGAAAGTGTGCGAAGACTCTTATGTAATTTGCGGGGATAATTGTGAACGCAAAGAATATGGCATTACAGATGGTCAGATATTAGGCGTTTTGACAGGATTTTACAGAGGTGCAAAGCAGATTTCCTTGGACAGTCGATGGTATAAGATGTATGCCCGCATTGCCTGCAGTATGTATCCGGTCAGAAGACTGAGAGGAATGGCAAGAAGCGTGGTAAGAAAAGTTTTGCATTTGTTCAGGAGAGGAAAGAGGAATGAATAAGAAAATCATACCTATTGTAACGATTGTGCTTGCGATAGGTTTGTTTGCTTTTGTTATGATGGCACAAAAGCAGGAAAATAAAACCGTGGCAAGGCAGGAAGAGTGGGAAGAGGAACGCAGACCGTTGGCAGTGCAGCTGGAACAGTTAGAACAGGATTTGAAAGACTTGGAGAAGATGTATGAAAAAAGCAAATCGCCGAGTGCTGTAACTCAGATTCTTTTTACGGAACTGAATGAGCAGGTTTATACACAGTGCTATCCGATTTTGAAAGAATTTGAATACAAGGGCATATTAGCATTGTCAGATACACAGTTTCCGGGGGAAAACGGTTGTATGAGTATAGAGCAGTTTCAAGAATTGACATCGGAGGGCTGGGAGATTTGTATTGCATGGCAAACCGGAGAAAGTGCAAAAATATGGTGGTCGAAGTTTCAAAGCAAATTAGCAACACTTGGTGTGAAAGCGGGGAACACAGCATATTTTCCGAAAGGAACCTATAGTGCAGAACTGGATGGTATGTTGCAGGAATTTGGTTTTACAATTGCAGTGATTGGCAGGATCGAGGAAGAAACGCCATTGCAATTACAGACTGAAGAGGGAATTTGGCATGTTGGTGCTATTGGAATGATGACTTCAAAACCAAGATTATGGTTGCGGGAAGCAGTTGCACAGGATGCCAATCTGACATATTTGATTGGTTTTCAGCAGGAGGAGGAACTGTATAATGAGAAATCTTTTCGTTCCATGCTGAAATGCTTTGATGAATATGTAGCGACGGACGAGTTGATCGTGACGGATATGGAAGCGGCAAGAGAACATTTTGACGGACGAAGCCTCGGAGTATCGGCGGAGGTGGAAGGTAACTATCAGGAGCAAAAAACGACTCTGGAGAAAGAACTTTCGGAAGTGAAGAAGAAATTAGAAGAAATAGATGCAAAGTATTAATTGCGATATGTGGGAGAAGAAATGAACACATTAAAATGGATATCGAATGTTTTGTGCAGGCGAAAGTGGCTGATCGTACTGTTGACTGTTTTGCAGAGTGTAATGGCACTCAGTGGAATTGCGTTTGCTCTGCTTATGAGAAGTGTCATAGATTATGCGATTTTAAAGGAATATCCGACATTTTGGAAATCGGCTGCAGCACTTGCGATTTTAATATGCCTGCAGATTCTGATGCGATTTATCAATCGCTTTCTGGAGGAGGATACAAATGCGGCGATTGAAAATCGTTTGCGGCAAAAGACATTACTGGGTATTTTGCAGACAGATTTTGCCGATGTACGAGAATATCACACAGGAGAGTTGATGAATCGTATTACCTCAGATGTTGCGATTGTGGTCAGTGGAGCGGTTACTTTGGCACCAAGTCTGATATCCATGATTGTACGGATTATCGGTGTGCTTATAGTGATGGGGAGTATTGACTGGAAGATGGCTTTGGTATTTCTTGTTGCAGGCTGTATGGTAGCTACAGTGTCAATATTACCTCGTAAGTGGCAGAAACGGTTACATAAAAAAGTACAGGAAGCAGACGGTGAGGTGCGAAGTTATCTTCAGGAAGCATTGGAAAGTCTGCTTGTGATTCATGTGTTTGGCTGTGAAGATAAAATTCAGGATGCAAGTGCCGAGAGAATGAAAGAGCACAGACGTATCAGACGAAAAAGAACCAAATTGTTTAACGTGATGGGAAGTGGTTTACAAATCTGCATCCAAGGAGGATATTTGTTCGGGCTTGTGTGGTGCGGAGTTGGAATTATCAATGGAAGTATTACGTACGGTACATTAACGGCGGTGATTCAGCTGATTGGTCAGATACAGACACCCTTTGCAAATATTGGTGGAACGCTTCCGAAATACACTGCGATGTTGGCCAGTGCAGAACGTCTGATGGAACTTACGAACCGGGCAAAAGACAGAAAAATATTGTACGATCCGGGGGAAAGAGAAGAAGTATATCAAAAGATGAACAAGATTTGTTTTCATCAGGTTTCGTTTTCTTATGACGAAGACAGACCGGTGCTTCAAGAAGAAACATTTGAGGTACAAAAAGGAGAGTTTATCGCATTGATCGGAAGCAGTGGAATTGGGAAAAGTACGATCATGAAATTACTGTTATCGGTATATCAACCACAGTCCGGAGAAATCAGGATTGAAACAGATGATGCAAAACTGATGTTGTCGCAATTGCCGGCAGGAATGTTCGCATATGTTCCGCAGGGAAATCATTTGATGAGCGGATCGATTTGGGAAGTGGTCGGATTTGCGGAAAGGTCAAATACGGTAGATAAAAAGAAAGTAGAAGAGGCCTGCAAAACGGCTTGTGCACACGAATTCATCTGTACGCTTCCGAAAGGATATGATACTGTTTTAGGAGAACGGGGAGAAGGACTGTCGGAAGGACAGATGCAGCGGCTTGCTGTTGCGAGAGCAATCTACAGCGGTTGCCCGATTCTGCTTTTGGATGAGGCAACATCTGCATTGGATGTGAATACTGAGCGCAGAATGCTTATGTCGTTAAAACAAATATCAGATTATACGGTCTTTTTGGTTACGCATCGAAAAGAAGCGTGGGAGATTTGTGACAGGGTATTAGAACGTAAGGGAATATGAGAAATAAAGGAGAAAATGATGTCATTGATAAAGTATGTGAATCGTAAAAATACAGATTGTGAAAAATGGGACGGATTGACAGATATGTATGGACAGCAAGGATTGCTTGCCATGTGGGTTGCTGATATGGATTTTCAGGTGTCGGAAGCAGTAATAAAAGCATTGTCAGATTATGCCAATACAGGAGTCTTTGGGTATTATCGGACACCGGATTCTTATTATAATGCTTTTATCCAATGGGAAAAGGAAGTACATAACTTCCATATTCAAAAAGAGTGGATTCGTTTCTCGCCGGGTGTCGTATCGGGATTTTATTGGATTGTACAGTATATGACACAACCGGGAGATGCAGTGATTGTAACGACTCCGGTATATTATCCGTTTTTGAATGCGGTGAAGGATAATGGGTGTCGGTTGGTTACTTCCCAACTGGTTAATACAGATGGAGCGTATACCATTGACTTTGCTGACTTTGAAAAGAAAATTGTAGAATATCAAGTGAAGATTTTTATTCTGTGTTCTCCGCATAATCCGGTTGGACGTGTGTGGACGAAAGCGGAACTAAAACAATTATTTGAAATTTGCCGAAGACACAAGGTGTTTGTTGTCTCGGACGAGATCCACCATGATTTAGTATATGATGGACATGAACATATTCCGTCCCTCTCTGTAGGTGATTATGATGATATGATGGTGATGTTGACTTCTCCGTCTAAAACATTCAATCTTGCGGGGTGTCAGAATTCCATTATTGTAATTCCGGATGAAAATTTGCGCAGGCAGTGGGATGATTTTACAAATCGTCTTCGTGTTACGGGTGGGAATGCTTTTGGATATATTGCTGCTGAAGCTGCTTATACCGGAGGATATGAATGGTATGAAGAAGTGAAGGAAATGATCTATGATAATTATCGGTATATGAAAAATGCTTTTAAGGAAGAACTTCCCGGCGCTGTGGTTTCGCCTTTGGAAGGTACCTACCTTGCCTGGATTGATTTGCGGAATTATTTGAAACCGGAAGAAGTTGCAGAATTTAATGTGGGCTTGCGTTTGATTACGGAGAGTGGTTTGGCGGAAGTGATTTTACCGGGTTTATCCGTATGAATCTTGCAACATCAAGAGAAAATGTAGAGATTGCTGTACAAAGAATTATTCAAAATTTAAAATGAGATAAATAAAGGGGCTGACACTAGAGTGTGTCGCCCCTTCTTACATAGCCCGGTGTTTCGATATCTGCAATTAATTTTTTGCAGTGAATTACTTTTGAATGTTTTCCAATCACGTAGTTTTCGACGTGAATTCCCTCCTCGATATAAGAGTTTGGAAGGATAACGGAGTTTTTGATCACGGTTCCTTTCTTGATCACACAGCCACGTCCGATGATGGAGTTGATAATGGTTCCTTCGATGGTACAGCCATTAGAGATGGCGGACTGCCTGATTTCTGCCGTGTCAAAATAATGAGTCGGGCAGGAGTCATTGGTACGTGTGAAGATAGGCCATTCTTCGTTAAACAAATCTTTCGTGTCTTCGTATTTTACCAGAGAAAGGTTTGCATCGTAATAACTTTTGAAACTTGTAATTGCAGCAAAGTAACCTTCGTGGCGATAACCCCTTACATCTAATTCTTCGCATTTAATATTGATAATCTGCGAAAGCGTGTACATAGAAGACAGGGATTTCGCTTTCAGGATAAGTTCAATAAACAAATCTTTTTTCATTACATATGTGTCCATGAAAATATCGCGTTCAGTTTCGTTTCCACGATTTTTTGAAAGTTCCAATACACCGTTTTGGCGGTTGAGCGAAAGGTATGAACAATTCAAACAATTGGTCGTTGCATTTTTGATGGAGTGATATAATAAAGTGATATCAGCTCCGCTGTTTACATGTTCCTTCAAAAGAATATCAAAATCTTGTGTAAAAACCATATAACTTGGCGCAATCACTACGTATTCTTCTTTCATTTTTTGAATGCTGTCCATGTTTTCGGAAAAAGCAGCAATATCAGTATTATAAATATCATTCTGAGAATGATTGTCTGCAAAAAGAATCTGCAATTTTCCTTTCTTGGAATTGATGTTGTAATGCCGTCCGCTTCCGAGGTGTTCAATTAATGAACGGGGATTGTTACCGGCGTATACCTGGATTCGGTCAATTCCACTGTTACTCATGTTGGAAATAGGGAAGTCGACAATGCGGTATCTTCCGAGGAAAGAGAAAGCACCAATCGGGCGGTAATCCTGCATTCCTTCGACATAGATACGATTTCCTGATGTATTTACGATTCCAAATGCTTTAGCCATGTTATTGCACCTCCTCTACGTCATTTGCAATTAGTGTGATGTGTTCACTGTCCGGACTTCCTACAACAGCACCTTTGCCGACTTTCACACCGTCAGCAACTAAAACCCTGTTTAAAACAGCACCGTCTTCCACTATGGCGTTAGGCATTAATACGGAATCAAGAACTCTGGCATGCTTTCCGACCTTTGAACTTGTGAACAAAACAGAATTCTTGACCTCACCGTCAATGACGCAGCCTTGTGTGATATAGGCACGTTTGATGACTGCGTCTGCACCCACATAGTGAGGAAGTGTGGAAACATCTTCTGTGTAAATTTTCCAGGCAGAATCGCCGAGATCTAATTTATTGTCGTCGTCTAACAGATCCATATTTGCTTCCCACAAAGAATCAATTGTTCCAACGTCCTTCCAGTATCCCCTGAAATGGTATGCGAACAAATTACGTCCATCGTTTAACAGTCTTGGAATAATATCTTTTCCAAAATCGTGATGAGAACTTTCGTCAACCATGTCTTCGACCAACATCTGACGAAGCAGTTTCCAATTAAAAATATAAATTCCCATAGATGCAAGATTGCTTTTTGGTACAGCCGGTTTTTCTGCAAACTCAATTATTCTTCCGCTTTCATTTGTACTCATGATTCCGAAACGACTTGCTTCTTCCGTAGGAACGCCGATTACAGCAATTGTTGCATCTGCATCATTTGCCATATGCTGTGCGAGCATGTCAGAATAATCCATTTTGTAAATGTGGTCACCGGAAAGAATGAGCACATATTCCGGTTCATATGTATCGATAAAGTCGATATTTTGTGAAATAGCATCAGCGGTTCCGCGATAAACGTCCAAATTCGCATCTGCTTTTTCACGTGGAGGTAACACATAAACACCGCTGTTTTGTGCATCCAATCCCCAACGTCTTCCGGCTGCAACATAGCTGTTTAATAAAATGGACTCGTACTGAGTAAGAACGCCAACGATATCAATACCACTGTTGGCACAGTTGCTTAGCGGGAAGTCAATGATACGGTATTTACCACCATATGAAACTGCCGGCTTTGCAACTTTGTTAGTTAATTCATGTAGACGAGAACCGCGGCCGCCAGCCAGAATCATCGCTAACATATTGTTTTGTTTCATAACAAATCCTCACTTTCAATTTCTTGTATTCATTATAGCTCTTTTTACGAGTTTTGGCTATGGATTCGTGGAAGAAAGCTAAAAAGTCTGAAAAGTATCTAAAATTTTACAAAAGTTCGATTGATTCCCTTGCGTGCTTGAAGTATAATTAGACAAAATCATATGAAATTCGGGGGCGAGCAGTATGTATGAAAAAAGAACACGATTCAGCAAAAAGCAGAAGATTGTTATTGCAAGCGTTATAGCCGGTGTGATTCTTGTTGCAGGTGTGTTGGGAATCGTTTTTGGAAATCAAAAGAAAAAAGATGTGGAAGATACAAAAATAGAAATAGACATAGACAAAGGCGACCCGCAGGTGGCAGTTATAGAAGAAGAAAATGAAACGGAGGATAAGAATGGTTCGGAAGTGGCGATTACAGAAGTGCGTGACCCAAATCGCACGGAAGAAATTACTTACGGAATTGACGTTTCTAAATATCAGGGTACGATTGATTGGAAGACGGTGGCAGAACAAGATGTTGATTTCGCAATGATCAGGATTGGATACCGTACGCTTGCCGACGGAAAAATCGTGGCGGATTCCAATGCGAAATACAATATGCAGGAGGCACAAAAGTATGGAATTAAGGTAGGCGGGTATTTTTTCTCAACTGCTGTTTCGGATGAAGAAGCAGTTGAGGAAGCAAATTGGGTAGCTGATTATGTGGCAAAGTATCAGATAACTTACCCGATTGCCTTTGACTGTGAAGGATATTATAAACAGGAAAGCCGACAAAGTTTTATGACAAAAACACAAAGAACAGATACGGCAATTGCATTTATGAAAACCATTGAGGAAAGAGGATATTCCCCGATTTTTTATGGTGCAAAAAGCGAAATGGAAAATGATGCCAAATGGGAAATGAATCGCATTTCTGCTATATATAATGTATGGGTGGCTCAATATCCGGCAGGTTATACTTCTGATACAGAGTGCTCTTACAATGGTGCCTACGTGATGTGGCAGTACACGAACAGAGGAAGTGTTCCGGGTATCCAAGGGAGCGTAGATATGAATATCGCTTATTTTGGATATAAAAATTCAGTGACAGCGAAGGATGATGAAACTCCGGAAAGTGTGGAGGCAGACCCGGAAGCTCTGATGAATTTTAAAAATGTGAATGAATCGGTGACTGCAAAAGATAAGACAAATTTGCGAAACAAACCAAGTCAAGGGACAGACAGTAAAGTGGAATACACACTTTTAAATGGAGAAGTAGTGACGAGGACAGGCGTGAGTGACAGCGGTTGGTCGAGGGTTGTGTATAACGGTAACGTGTATTATGCGGTTTCTAATTATCTGACAACTGATTTGAACTATAAGCCGCTACAGGAAGAGTCGGATGACGGAATCAAAACAAAATTTCAAGAAGTAAATGAGCAGGTGACTGCAAAAGAGGTTGTGAATTTGCGCAAAAAACCAAGTACGGATGATTCGATAGCGCCTGTTGTTGTTCAGATTACAAATGGTCAGGTTGTCACCAGAACAGGTATCAATACAGAAGTCGGCTGGTCAAGGGTTGTCTATGAAGGACAGGTCTTATATTGCATAAGCAGTTTTTTGGAATTGGCAAGTGAATAAAAAGCGAAAAAAAGGGCTACAAAAAAGTTGTAAAAAAGTTGTAAAAAAGTGTTGACAACTTTGGACTTGCATGGTATCATGATTTACGTCGCTGACAGATGTGACAGTAATTTCATATATGCAGAGGTATCGAAGTGGTCATAACGAGGCGGTCTTGAAAACCGTTTGTCCGAGAGGGCGCGTGGGTTCGAATCCCACCCTCTGCGTTAAAAACCATCAAAGCGATTTGGTGGTTTTTATGTTGTGAAGTCTACTATGGAGAAGTACCCAAGAGGCTGAAGGGGCTCCCCTGGAAAGGGAGTAGGTCGTTAATAGCGGTGCGCGGGTTCAAATCCCGCCTTCTCCGTTGATAAAATGAATCTGTGAGGAACGAAGCGATTATGAAAAACATCAAGAATATTGCAATTATGACAATTGGCTGTATACTCCTTGCGACAGGGGTATATTTTTTTAAAATTCCAAATGGATTTGCAACGGGTGGTGTAACCGGTATCGGTACTGTACTTGCTGCAATTACGCCGCTGAGTCCGGGTACATGGATTTGGATCTTGAATATTGCGTTGCTGTTTGTAGGCTTCTTGTTCTTGGGAAAAGGAAATGGTGTAAAAACTGTTTATTGCAGTATGTTATATTCGGCTATTACCTATGTGTTGGAGATTGCAATCCCGCTGACGAAACCATTGTCTGATCAACCTCTTTTGGAATTAGTGTATGCGATGCTGCTTACATCGATAGGTGCAGCACTGATATTTGATGCAGGTGCATCGTCGGGCGGAACGGATATTACAGCGCTGATATTGAAAAAATACACGAACATTGATGTGGGAAAAGCACTTCTTGCGGTTGATTTTGTTGTGGCGGCAAGTTCGTTTCTTATCTTTGATATTGAAACCGGGTTGTTTTCGATGCTTGGTCTGTTTGCAAAAGCCTTTATAGTTGATGCGGTGATTGATAATTTAAATACGTGCAAATATTTTGTTGTAATTACAGATAAACGAGAAGAAATTTCTGCATATATAATGGAAACACTTCATCATGGTGTAACGGTAGCAAGTGTTGTTGGGGAGTATACCAAACAAGAAAAAGCCATGGTTCATACAGTGTGTAAACGAGTGGAAGCGATTCGATTGCGAAGTAAAATAAAAGAAATTGACCCAAAAGCATTTGTGATCATAACGACGAGCAGTGAGATTGTCGGACGCGGCTTCAGAGGAGTATAACGGAGTTGACGATAGGGTGCTGGTGATTTGCATGATTTTTTGAATTTTACGGTATAAAATATGAAAAAATAAAAAAATTGTAAGTTTTAAAATTAAATGCGACAAGAGGGATTAACCTCTTCCGCATTTATTTTTTATATAGAATTAGATGGTAACGTGCGGTAGAGGTTGAATCTCTATCGCATTATTTTTTTGAAAGGAGAGAACCATGGCAAGGACGTTTAAAAGATTGAAGTACGAAGATCGTAAGAAAATTGAGATTATGTGCAGGGAGGGGAAAAACGTAAGTGAATTAGCACACGAAATGGGAGTACATAGAGCCACAATCTATCATGAATTGAATAGAGGTGGTGCGGGGAATGGCAAAAGGATGTTGTACAGTGCGGAAGTTGCTCAAAGAGCTATATTTGAGAAAAAATAGTCAAACATAAAAAGATATGCACACGTAAAATTATTGGAAAACTTCAGATAAAAGAAGCAATGGAAAGAGATACAAATTATGAACTATAGAGAAAAACAAAAACGAGAGATTGCAACAAGTAAGGAGAGAATTATCAGAGTGAAATTGTCAGATGCCGAATGTGGCTGAAAGATTATAAGAGTTTAATAGAAGAATAGTTTAGTTTTGAGTTATTTTATGAAAAAGGGCGTACCGAAATTCGGTACAAAAGGAGGCAAGAGCATGAAAACAATTGTAATAGGAAATCTCAAAGGGGGAACCGGAAAAACGACTACCACTGTAAATTTGTCCTACACGCTGGGGAGTTGTTTTAACAAGAGAGTGCTGGTGGTTGACATGGATCCACAAGCTAATACAACATCAATTTTTACAAAAGCAAATCGTATGGGTGGTACTGTGAAGAATGTGTTGCAGAATCCGGATAAAATTTTGAGTTCGATTCGTCGGACAAAGTATAAAAATATTGACATTATAAAAGGGGATACCTTCTTACAGGAAGCAGATGTTATAGACAGGCTAAACTTACGAAGGGCGTTGGCACGTGTATGGGATAAATATGATATATGCATCATTGACACACGCCCGGTATTTGAAGCACTGACAATGACAGCACTGTATACAGCAGAAATGATGCTGGTTCCGGTTTGTTTGGACAAGTTTTGTAGGGATAATCTCGCTCTTGTTGAGGAAGCAATAGATACCATGCCGATTGAGGTTGGGTGGAGAGCGTTTGCTAATAAGGTTGATTGTCGAAGAAAATCACAGAGGCGTGTGTATGAGGATTTGCTGGAAAGACATAGTTATCCGTTTATGGATACGTGTATCAAAAATTCAGCCATGGTAGATAACGCATTGGAATTATCTAAACCGGTTCTGCGTCATCGGGCAGGCTCAGAAGCAGCAAAAGATTACATAGAACTTGCAACTGAAATATTAGACAGATTACAGGGGGAGAGATAGTATAATGGCGAAATTTGACAATATGTTTCAAGATGTTGAAGTCAAAAAAATGGAAACGCATCCAAAACGAGTTACAAAATGGATTCATTATATGAAATTGGTTCCAAATAAAAAACAATATCGTGATCCGGCGGAGCAACAGGCAAGAGAGGAAGCGTTAGCGTTGTTGATTCAGGCAGATGGAGAAGTGCTGCAGGACTTGATCGTAAGGAAAGTAGATGCTGATGAATATGAAATTATTGCCGGACATACAAGATGGGGTGCGTGTAAAAAATTGGTGGAAGATGGAGAAAACAAGCAATATGAATTTCTTCCTTGCATCGTAAAGGAGA
>CAZXQK010000014.1:0-12483 GCA_964642785.1 uncultured Faecalimonas sp. | reverse complement strand
TATTGCAGACAAGCACTGCTGTTGCAGCATCCCATACGCCTACACTGCAATCCGTAATATTAATCTGAATGTAAACATTTTCAATACGTCCGGCTGCATTTGTTACAATGAATGCACCCTTTCCGCCATGCTTCGCATTTGTGAAAGATACATTCTTCACAACACCGTTTGCACCAAGCGATTTTCCAAGAAGTCCTCTTGTCGTGCTTTCCGTGTCAGCTGTTGTCATGTTTGCAATGTTATATCCACATCCGTCAAATGTTCCGATAAATTCTACTTCCAATCCGGAATCATATGTTCCTTTACAGGTAATGTCATTTGTCAGGGCATAATATCCTGCACCTTTGTTTGATTTAATAACAGACGCCATCTTATTCAAATCAGACTCGCTGCTGATTGCCATCGTTACGACCATGGAATCTGCCACATATTTTACCTTTTCTGTCTGAACGATAAGTGTTCCGCTTGTTCCGACTGCCGGAAGTTTTTCTTCATCCAATTGGATGTTTTTTCCACTCTTATGAGTTGCCTTCATTACTTCTTTTCCGGAGAAAGTAACACTTTCTACGTTCATTCCACTCCATTTGTCAGAGCTGATCACATAGTTCTTAATTGCTTCCACATAAAGCGGATTGATCGTAATCTCCGGTCTGTATACATTGACACGAATCAACAACTTTGAATCTTTGTATAATCCGGTAATTTCTGTCTCTCCCGCTTTCTTTGCGGAAATACGTCCTGTCTTACTGTCTCTTACTGCGATGCTTTCGTCACTGTTAGACCAGGTAAATGTCGGATTTGCAACTAATTCTTCTTTATCATATACTCTGATTTCCGGTACGATACTTGTTACGTCTTTCTCTGTTGCAACCAGTCCGAGATTCACCCTGAAACATCCTGCTGACATTTCCATATTCGGACTGTCGAACATCACGTCAATATCCGTAACACATACCTTAATTGTCTTTACAAGTACGGTATCTCTGTATGTCGTGCTTACCGTAAATGCTGTTTCGCCATACTTCAAACCTGTAATTGTTGCACTGTTTCCTTTCTGCTCAATGGATGCAACACCTTCTTCTGCATCTTCGCCCAGCGCCCAAGTGTAAGCAATGTCTTCTTTTACTTCTTTTCCCTTCCACATCATCTTTGGCGTGACGGTAAAGGAATAATCCAAACCAATGGCAACATTATTATAATCCAGTTCGATTCTTGGTGCAGACTGGGAATCCGTAACGGATACAGCACAACTTGCGGTTGTTTTTCCCGATGTAACCGTTACTTCCGTTTTCCCTTCCTTTAATGCAGTTACTACACCTTTGTCCGTAACAGTCGCCACAGATTCATCTGCACTTTTCCAAACCACGTCTTTTCGCGGATTTTCAATTTCTGTATCCAGTGCATATGTATCCGTAACGTCCATTTCGATGGCTGAATCACTTAATGTTATGACCGGCTGACGACGATTTGCAACGACAAGTCCCGTACATAATGTAGTGACTACCAGTACACCGACTATTACTGCAAGAATGATCGAATTTTTGTTCATCTTTCCTTTCATAATCTTCCTCCAATCAATTTCACATTCCTATTTCAGACCCCATGTTTCGTAAATCGTATCCATTTCACCGCCTTCACCTTCTTTATATCTTGAGAAACTGAGTGACTGTGCGTCTTCCATAAAGGATACCTGCATTTCTTTCAACTTTTCTGCTGAGAATGTACCGGAATAATGTTCAATCAGTGCATATCTCATAAACAGACTTTCCTTTGTAATACGATTCTTCAAATTTTCATAAAGTAACTTATCATCTTTGTAATTTTCTGCTTTTTCCAATGCTTCGTCAATCAAATCAAGCCAGTGTTCCAACGTGTTCTTTGGCCAGTATTTTGACTCGTCGATGCTTGCGTAAATGCTTCCGCTTAATTCTGCCGGATATTCTTCTTCCAGATTGAACATCCATGCACGAAGTTCATCGAAATATTCTCTCATCGGCTCTCCTGCATCCAGATAATAATTTTCAAAATAATCATCAACCAGTGCCGGATAATCCTGATTCAGATCCAACAATGCCTGACTGTTAATGTAGTCCTTCAAGTCTGTAAATGCAGTAGATGCCGTTGCATTATGCTGATCCTGACCCATAACATAACTTGCACCGGATGCCACACAGAAACGATATGTTTCCATCATGGAATCCCAACAGTTATACGGGTACATATATGCCATAAAGTTTGTCTCATACAGCCAGCAGTACAAATCCTTTGAACATGCTTTCCAGCCAAGTGTCATATCGTAATATCTCTCATTTTCGCTTTCATAGAAAGTATGTGTATATTCTGCTTCGATTGGTGCATAAAATACTGCCACGTTCTCATCACATACAACCGTTTCATCTATCGGCATCCATGTACCGTCTTCCGTCTTCACTGCCGGCGGCTGGTTCATGGCATGATAAGCAAAGAACATAACCGTAATCGGTCTTTTCTTCGTTCCCGTTGCATCGGCTTCTTTCTGAAGTCCTGCCTGCACTTTTTTCCCAATCAGATTCGTGAACTTCACAACTGCCGCTGAATCCGCACCGTTGTATCTCTGATTCGATTCCACACAAGAATCACACTGACACACGTCACCATGATCCATGATGGTACATGCTGCAAAAAGTGCGTCCGGCTGTTCTTTCAGTTCTGCAAGCATTCTGTTTGCAATAATGGTCGTCATCTCATCGACTGCCTGTTCACTTCCATGGCCTGTATAACAAAGGTCATTTCCCTTTGTTGAGAAATATTCCGGATGACTGTCTGCATATGTTTCCAATGGAATGAAATTCAAACTGTTATGCCACATATCTCCGTCGATAGAGAGAAATCCGTCCTTTGTAAATCCCATCATATAGATTTCTTCTGCATCCTCACCCGTGTTGTGCATACGATGGAAATATGAGATATCCGGTTTTTCAATAATCTCCATATCCGGCATGATGCTTCCGTCTTTTTCAAATGTCACTGCTTTTATAGAGTACATTTTAAATCCAAGTACATTTCTCAGGAATGCAAGCATTACGAAACGTGCTCCTGATTCATAATTACTTGTCATAATGACATTGTCACCCACTGTTTTAATGTAATATCCCTGTACACCGAGATCATCCTCCGGCATGGTAAGACCTGCCGCTTCAAATATCTCCGGAACATTCAATACAATGAATTTTCCGTCTGCTTTATAATCTTTCGTTTCTGCAAACTGCAGTTCACAGCCTGTCGCTTTTTCTACATAAGAAGCGAGATAATAAGCTGCCTTCTGTGTCTGTTCATCATTTCCTGCGATAATCTTATAATCCGATTTTCCCTCTGTGACAAAAGCGCGTTTTCCTTCTTTTACCGTCACTTTATGCAGTGTATTTTCTAATTTATGAGTCTCCGTCACATCAATCGGATTGACCGCTTCTGTCTTTCCGTTTGATTTGCCTGAGCATCCGGACATTGCAAGTACGGCGGCAAGGATTCCTGCACATAATCTTTTCTTATTCATATTCATTTCGTCCACCTCACTTCTTTGCCGTAACTGTTATTTGCCAAGATTCATTACAAATATTTCCGACCTCGTCTATTGCCAGCACTATCAGTTTATAAATTCCTTCCTGTGTCGCTTTCACAGCATTGGATTTACCTTTCAACTGAAGTATATGCCCATTCGGGTCTTCCACATATTTCAGAACCTTAATATCTTCTGCTTTTGTTTCGTTGTCTGATACACTATAATCCGGAATACAAAGCACGTCACCCACCTTGGCCTCTGTGACTTTCTTTTGTTTGAATGTCACCGTCGGCTTCACATCATCCGTAATATGTATCATATAGGAAGAACTTGCTTCTTTTTCACTGTAACTTTCATATGCCGTATAAGAAACATTGTATTTTCCATACTTGTCTACCTTAATCACATATTCTTTTGTCGGATCAACATCCTTCAACTCTTTTCCGTTTACATCTTTCACAATCTTGTCACCCATGTTGACCGTCATTGTAAATGTGATGTTCGGATTCAATGTATCTCCTGCCACTGCTGACGGAAGTGTAATTTCGTCCATATATGAATAAGAGCCGCCATAATCACCTCTGATCACAATCTTCGGTGCAACTTTATCTGTCTTAGAAGAACCAAATGCATGGTTGTTCAAACTGAGAAGCTGGTATTGTGCATGATTTCCTGCACCTTCAAATCCAATGGACAGATACAGATAACCGGAGGTAAATTCCGGAACCGTTACATTCTTGATCTTCGCTCCTGCAACATACAGACTTCCGTCTTTGAATGTCACATTGATTTCACCTGCACCTGCAAGGTTGATACCTTTCTTTAATGTCTGTGTATGTGTTCCTGACTGAACTGCAAATGCATCTGCAATATACGGCAGTTTCAGTTCCAATGTTTCATCCGCATTCTTGCTGTCTCTCGCACGAATCACAAGAGCTGAATAATCAGTTGCTCCCTGCACCGCAGCCAAAGACAGGGAAAAATTCTCTGCAAGCAATTCATTCGCATAAGTCCATTCACCATCGGTTGCAGACGCAGTAAATGTAACCTGTTCTCCTTGCGAATAACTTGTGCCTGTTCCTACGAAGAAATTTTCAAGCAACATCTTTGCTCTTCCTTTTTCATCCTGTCCCCAAGTCTTGATGACCGGAACCTGCACCTCGTAAGAACCATTTTCACATACAAAGATAATACTTGCCGTATCTCCGTTCTTGTCTGCCGTCAGTGTAAATGTTTCTCCCGCTTTCACTTCCTTTGTGCCGGAAGCATCCACAATCTTTCCTGTTGCTGTTTTCTTTTCTTTCTTTCCACTCCTGTAATCACAGAATGTCACTTTCGGGAAGGTATATTCTGTCTCTTCCATCATGTATTCCGGGAAAGAGACATCCTGTCCCAGCACCGGACTGTCACCCGTCTTGACTGTCATGTCGTATTCAGCTGTTGCCGTCTGTCCTGCACAGTCTTTGACTTCATATATAATATGGTAAGTTCCTTCTTTTTCAAAACGGTATCCATCATTCAATTTATATGTCTTACCGTCTTTCTTGGCGTACACATTGACTACCTCGTCTCCATTATAACTTGTAGTCTTGCATGCCTTCGGAATGAACTTCTCTCCCTGTGTCCATTTCGTTTCCTGTGTTTCCGTCAATTCAATCGTTGGTGTCTGTAAGGTCTTTTCTGCCTTAATCCACAGAATTTCCTGTGCCAGATTTCCAAAGATATCGGTTGCCTCGTATACAATTGCGTAATATCCATACTTATCTGTCTTGAAAGTTCCATTCTTGACATCCAACACCGTATGTCCCGGTTGCTGGTAATTGTAATACACCTTCGTGGTCACTTCGCACTCGCCACTGGTCATATCTTTTGCCGTGGCAGCCGGGATATACTGATAACATCCGCCTTTTACTGCTGAAGGCATTTCTTCATATCTAGAATCAATGGTGATTACCGGCGGTTCCGTATCTTTCACAATCGTCTGTGTTAAATCGATGTTCCCTGCTTTTACCAGGCAGAAATTCGCACTGCTTGAAGCATAGCGGTCTGCCCAGATGGTCAGGTATGCTTTTCCGCTTGGAAATCCTTCCCAAACCGTATCAAAATATTCTGCTGAATCCAAATCTGCCATCATACCCTGTTTGATGTATGCCGCCATGCTGGAAAAGTCTACTCGAAACTGAATCATCTGTTCGTCACAATATTCGGTGCAGTACTCATGTCCAAGACCGAAACTGTGAAGTGCAACAGCACCATAAGAACCTTCTTCCCAAATTTTCCCGGAATTAATCTCCATTCCTTTCGGTGTCTGGTCGTTTCCACCGACTACACAATATGTATAAGGAAGAATATCATTTTCTCCTGTCTGTTTTGCCGAGAAATACAGGGTCACACTCGGATCGTCAACATCCGTCAATTGAAAACACAACTTTCTAAAATCCGCATATCCTACCGTATCCGGTGTTGCAAATGCCTGTATCAGCCATTCATCACTCTTCATGGAACTGATATCAATCGGTTCATTCAATGTCAGTTTGTCACCTTCTGCCAAACGAACCATCAGACCTTTTGTTTCTTTTGAGTGTTCATATTGTCCGTAAACTGCGCTGGAATCTTCTGACGTAAATCCATACAGATTGTTATGAACAATAAATGTTTCTTCCTCTGCATATGCTTTGCCGTCTACCTTTGCACTGTAAGTCACAGTATACTGACCTGCCGTTTTCAGTTTGATCGTATCTGCCTTTGTAGAAGTTCCGTCCGGCAGAGTAACAACTGCCTGTGCATCTGCCTTCTTCTTTCCAACCGTCAACTGACGCTGTGGTACCGTAAATTCCGAGAAGATTTCATATTCTTCTTCTATCTTCGAATCCGTCCAGGATGCTTTCGCCTGAACTTCATACCCCGTAACACACATTCCCAATATCAGAGTAAGGCATAAGAGAATTGCTTCTATTTTTGCAATCTTTTTCATACTACATTCTCCTTGTCATTTTAGCAGTGCCTGATACAGACACTGCTAATGTTGTTCTTAATATACTTTCTGATTCCATTTACTCTTTTGTGCCGATAACATACCATTGAAATAATCAGCAACTGAAATATGATCTTCCGCGAATGCTGAAGCCGGTCCGCTGTAAGATACTCCGCCTACAACACTTTCCCAAACTTTATCAGCATTGAATGAACTTGACTGATTTACATAAATTGCTGAATTAGAATATGGATAAACAATGTCAGAATTTGCTTTTAATTTCATAACAGAACGTCCAAAGTTTGTCATGGATTTCATCTGTTCTTCTGTCATTTCGTAATCCAAATCTTTTGGAGTGTTTGTAATCTGTGTAAACTCTACTAAAGATTCATCTGAATTTACAAAAGCAATAAAATCTAATGCCAACGGTTTCTTCCATTCTTCGATGTTACTCTTCATAAAACACATAGAATATAAACTGTCCAGAAGCACATTCTTACCTGCATCTGCCGCACTCGCCTTTGGAAGTGGCATAATGGCAAAGTTTCTGTTTTCTTTCGCATATTCATCACCCATAGAATCCGCCATGCTGACGAATGTACTTTCTGCTTCATTTTCCCACCAGATACCTTCTACGAGCATTGCAATCGGATCCGTTTCACCATTGTCATGTCCTGCATATAAGAAATCTTCCTGTGCATTCATGTGTGAATAACCGCCATTAAAAGCTAGTTCTGCATGATACTTATCATTTGTTGCCAATTTGTTCATAAAGTTCAGAGCTTCATATTTCCCTTTAGAACCATACACTTCATAACCATTGCCTGCCGTAATCTCTTTTGAACCACCGACAGTAAATCCGTTTGCAGATGCCGTTCCAAGTGTAGTTGCCGTTCCATTCATGGAGTAAGCAAGGCTTGTCTGCTCTTTTCCATCTACGTTTGCTTCTACGGAAAGCATTAATTTTCTAAGATAATCATCATAAGAAGCTCCTCTCCATGTTACCGGAGTCTGTCCTCTTTCTGCGATGTAATCACAAAGCAGGAAAAATTCCTCAAACGTTGTCGGAAGTCCGTCATCATCTGTGCCAAATTCTCCATCCGGTCCTGCACTTTTCTTATCTGAACTCTTGACAATGAAGTAATCCTCTAAGTTCTGTGCATCTGAGGTGTCAGCCGCAAAGTAATATTTTTCTTCTTCAAACAAATCTACGTTGTATACCAGACTTGTGTATCCTGAGTAATGCGGGATGCCATAGTAATGTGTTTCCCCGTCTTCTTCGATGCCGTAAAACGCTTTCTGGTCATCCGACATCTTGCTCAGGATCGTAGAACCTGATTCATCACCATATTCCGATAAATCCTTTGTTACGGCTTCCGTAATATCCCCAAGCACACCTGCTTCTTTTAATGTGTAATAGTAAGCAAGTTCCGTAAAGTATACTTCTTCTGCATTATATTCAATCTGGTTCATTACTGAATCAGCAGAAGACTTTGAATTGTTAATTACAATCTGCACACCCTTCTTTCCCTCTTCGTATACATCATCTTTATGTAGCTCTTCGAAACGTTCCTTTGCCGCCGCAAGCCATTCAGCACCAAAACCTCCCGCAAAGTTGAACACATATAATTGTGTCTTGTTGTCATCTACCTGTTCAGCATCACTGCTTGTTTTCTTTCCTCCACAGGCCATCATTGACATACTTAATGTGAGTGCAAGCAAAACGCTGCAACCTCTTTTAATTGTTGTTTTCAAATTTCTTTTCATTTCAAACAACTCCTCCTTTCGTTTAACCCCAGTTTGTCATATTACCTTGTTTCTTTCTTTATTTTAAATTGTACTATCCAAATCGCACAAAAACTTGTGGTATTATACTGAAAGATTGTTATTTTATACTATCCTATGTTTTTCCGTCTCTCAAAAATCAGAAAAAACCTTGAAAATTCAAGGTTTTTTCCCATATATCCCCATTATTGTGTTTTTTTACTATTTTGCATGTTACCGACTGTTTATCAGAAGATAATCTCTATGCCGGATCAATAGAAAACCATTCAGAAAAACTTTCTGTTGTTTCTCTACGTCTCATATATTCTTCAATTATTTTTCGCGATTATTCAACATCAGTAACACCACGATTCACATCATAAGTATTCGAAAGCGAAAGTCTTATACTCTCCAAATCATCCACACCTGAATGATTCAAATGTAACTGATGAATAAAGAAATTTCCATAGAATACTCAGAAGCCATGCGTTTTCTTCAGGCTTTTCATCTTGAACATGAAATATTGGCTTCCAAGGAATTGATTATGTTTAAAACCAATAATATTTCAACTAAATTAAACTTTTTGTCTTTATCATCTTCAAACAATCCGCAAGATTATGAATTGAAATTTTTGTTTTGCTCATCCATAAAGTTTTATTTAGATTATCGGAATCAAAGCTCTGAAGTTCCGGTAACTTTGTTGAATGCCATAGATAAAATGAGGGAATTACCAAATCTACGGGACGGTATTCCTGCATTTGTTGAATTATCCAATTATAGTCGCAGCCACTTAACTAAACTTATTCGAAAATATTACCATATATCTCTCCAAGAATTTGTTATGGATATGCGACTTCAGACTGCATATAACAGTATCGTTCTGTCCAGTGACTGTTTGGAGGATATTGCATGGAATGTCGGATATTCCAGTTTTAGTCATTTTAATAAAATATTCAAAGAGAAATATGGAATCTCCCCAGCCCGTCTGCGTAAAACAAAAAATCTGCGGACAATTTAATGTTTTACTGTTTTGCCTGTTTTTCTTTACGATATTGTGACGGTGTAACGCCAAATGTGTCTTTAAACAAATGATTAAACGAGGATAACGAATTATATCCTATCATTTCAGATATCTGCAAAGTTGTAAATCCGGTGGTGCGGAGCAGACGTTTTGCATATATCATTTTCTTTTCATTCATGTATTCCACGATGGTTGTTCCCACATGTTGTCTGAACAGTGTTGACAGTCGGGAATAAGAATACGGTGTAGTCGCAGCAAGTTCTTTTGTCGGCTTGCCAAAGGTACTTGGATTGTTGATGTATACGATAAACTCATTTAACCAAGTCGGATATGCTGTATTGAACAGCATTCTCTGTTCAAAAAACAATGTGAGAATCCGCATTAATATCAACCTGGAACTCATTTCATAATTCGCCTGCGGAAGATTCTGTGTCAACAGCGCTTTGTCATAAACGGTAGCAATCTCCGAGTCATCAATGGAAAACTGCAGGGAGTTTTCCTCCTGTAAAATATCTTCGTATCTGTCATATACTCCCAACAGCTTTTGTGCAAAATCATTGGAAAACGTAAAGTTAATCTGTTGATAATCCCGTCCCCACTGCTTATGAGAAAACGTTAGAGAATGTTTGTCCGATGGCCGGATAATGCACGCATCACCCTTTTTCATCACATACTCATTCCCGTTAATATTATGACTGATCTTCCCAGACAGAACCACAAGTAATTCCCAGTGTGTATGTTCATGATAAATAGGGTAATCCCTGTTCAGCCAGTTAAATGCAATCTCTGCGTCTTTGAACGGACTGGACATCGCCATCGATGACCTTTTCTCCAGCGTGATCCTGTCAACATATTTCGGTGAAACCATATGTTGTCTTCCTTTCCTGTTTTTGTATAATTACGTTTTTCAGTATAACATAATTATTTGTTTTTATTCAACAGAAAATGTATTGATTCCCGATGTCAATTCCCGTTCCATATTCTTTATTCTAAACGTAGCCTTAATACCATCCGGTATCTGAACTGTAAAATATTTCTGTCCGTTTTCCGTCACGTAGGATACTGCAATTTTTCCATAAGGTGTGGTCGTGTATCCTTCAGCATAATCCAGTCCTGCTATTTCAAGCGGTGCAATGACCGTTTCCTCAAATGCAACCGAACCTGTCGCTTGAGAAATACCAAGTACATACTCAAATAAATTCGACACCACAGCACCGAACATCGGGTGATTCAAGGAACGTCCGCCAATCCATGCTTCCGGCAGTGTAGTAAGCCCTCTCTTTTTCCATTCCCCATATCCTCTCGGAGCATCCGCAGTCAAAAGACTGACTGCCAGTTCTCCCTGACCTGTTTCAAACAGATGACGAATCAGAACATCCGCACCAAATATTCCGGTATCAAGAGTACCCAGTTCTGTATAATATTCTGTGTTCGCCTGCTCCGTGACTTCGTCACCAAGTCCCATTTCCAGGCCAAACGCATTCGCAGCCTGCTTACTTCCAAAAAATCTGGAATCCCATGTATTAAAATATGCCGCTTTTGTCGCCCTTCTTCTGTCAGCCAGACGTTTCTTGAGCAGTGGTATATCGTCCGTTTTCCCCAAATGGACTGCAATTTCCACCACCTGCTCCAACGATTTTATGTAAAAATAATTATTCACAAACGGTGCAGGAATTTCCACGAAAGATGGTGTGCCCCACTCACCAAGACACCATCGTCCTTTACCAGAAGCAGATGTCACTAAATCATATTCACTGTTTGCTTCCAAATAATCGAAATATCGAAGCATCTTGTCGTAATGAAGACAGATTTTACTGTCATCCCCATAGAATTTCCAATATTGGTAAGGTACCTGTACAATGGCACAGCCCCATCCGCCCGGTCCACCGCCGCTGTTCACATACGGTGCGGTATATTGAATATTTCCACTAACGGTATCCTGCCCATCTGCTATATCCTCAATCCATTTATCATAAAGCTTCTTGACACCGATGGTATACATTGCTGCACGACAGACCAGTTGACCGTCACCTGTGTACCCGCGTCGCTCAGCCTGTGGGCAATCCAACGGTTCTCCATAATGATAATTTGTAAGCTGAGTGTTAACATACGCATGATATAACCAGTTCAGCGTTTCATTACTGCAGTTAAAATCAGAAATTACATCTACATCTGCATAAACAATATCGACTCTGTCCACCGTTGCATCGCCTTCCACCCAAAGATACCGACAGCCAAGCCATGTAAACAACATCGTATCTGTTATCTCCGTATTACCAAATCGAATATGAAAATGCTGACCATGTGTATATGCCATATCCAGTTTTCCGGCAAGTAAAGCTTCTCCGGCAATTATCTTTACATCGCCCCTCCCCCTGACAACCGGAATCACACTGGCATTTTTCCCAATATCATAAAGTTTCCCTGTTTCATCAGAAAAAATCACTTGCGGAATCACATACGCTTTCACACAATCATGCGGACAATCTGTAAAATAATATTCCGTATCTACAGGTTTCTCCTCTATTACAGTATGCAATCCCTCATAATCCGGAGCTTCAAAGACTGCAAAATCAAAGTTTTCATAGGAATGGTCTTCGCCTGTTCCCAGCAAATTGGCAGTCACAAACGATGGCGTCCATTTCGCTTCCAATCCGGACACCGCTTCTCTTATCGTTCCATTTACAGCAGAAAATGTGATTTTCCAACACACTTTTTTATTGCCATACGGGTGTGCAAACGGCGAGTATGTATAAAGCCTGTCATTGTACCAGCCATTTCCCAGCATGACTGCAATTACATTTTTTCCTTCTCTTAAAAATGATGTGATATCAAACTGTTCTACATAAGCACGATGGGATAAAACCTCACCTGCCGGATGATTTCTCTCTTCGAACTCGCTGTTTAGCGGCAAAAAACATTCTTCATGCACCCGCCTGCCGTTAATAAAGAGCACAAAGGAAGCCAGTCCCAAAATATGGATTACCGCCTGCTCACCTTCGTGAAACTCAATCACATCCCTTATCACCGGAAAAACCTCCTCATCTCCGACACCTATCCACAAAGCTTCCCCAAAAACCTCTGAGTGTTTCATTGTATTTCCTCCAAAATATCTTTTTTATATGCAAAAACGCCTAATCGATGTACGATTAGACGTTTCAAATGGATGGAGGTGGATTCGAACCA
>CAZXQK010000013.1:0-12721 GCA_964642785.1 uncultured Faecalimonas sp. | reverse complement strand
CCTGACTCGCACTGGCAAATGTCTTTCCCTGCGCATAACATCCATACGAAGTATAATCTCCTGCCAGCATAAGAACATCCAGATCATTTCCTGACATCGCATTTAATGTTCCTACCGCCTTCGCATAATTTTCTACATTTGTTTTTATCTGTGCTGCCGAATGATACGCATATGACAGATGAATATCTGACATCACTCCCATCTTCAGCACAACATGATCTTCATCAAAAGCAACACTCTCTGAGCCTGCAGCCAACACCGATTTTTTTAATGTTGGAAAATATCCTGCCACCATACTGGCTGTCAATACCACTGCAAGCACCTTCTTTCCAATTTTCTTTTTTTGCATAATTATCTTTTTCTCCTATTTTTTTCCTGCCCCTAACAGGGCAGGAAAAACCATAAATCTAATTATAAATTGCATCTACCGCACTTTGATATTTTCCGGAAATCGATTCAATCTTAGATGCCGGTGTACCTTTGTTCTGGTAACATGCATCCCAGATAACCGTAGATTTGAAATTGCTCCAAAGGTCGGTTACACCAACACCTAAATCTAAGGTTGCATTGTCAAGCAGTGAAGTAAAGACTTCTACACTCTTTGTATCACCTTCCTGAAAGTAATCCATCTGAAGGTCATAGTGCCACCAGTCTGGATCATCTTCTCCGCCGTATTCTTCCGTATATCTTGCAAGTGCATTTAAAATGATCACTGTCTTATCCACATCTTTGTTCGTACTTGTAATACAGAAGTTACGTGCATTTTCAGACGGGGATACATAACCTGATGCATCCGGTCCCATTGGAAGTGAAATCAGGCCATAGTCCAAATCACCACAGGTCGGTTTCAAAAGTTGGTTGATTTCCCATGTTTCACAGTAATAGAACGCATACTGACCTGCTGAAAATTTCGCAATGGCATCTTTCCCTGATGCTTCACCGTAAGTTGCAGTCTTATCTGTATTTACCAAATCGTAAACAAAGTTCAATGCATTCAAGACCTCTTTTGAATCGTAACTTTCCTTTGCCACTCCGCCTTCTGTCGTAACCAGTCTTCCGTTATTTGCAGAAATCATGGACAAACCAAATGTTTCCGGAAGTGCAATATAGCATCCGTAAGTATCATTCTGTCCGTCATTGTTTGTATCACGTGTTGCCGTCTTACACATCTCTCTGAATTTGTCAAACGTCCATTCGTTGGTTTTCATCAGTTCCTGCGGGTCTTCCGTAATACCATACTCTTTTAACAGTTCTCGATTATAAATCATACATACACGTGCTTCTGCCGGACGCATGAAGTTCAGTCCATAATGTTGTCCGTTAAATTCTGTGAAAGAAGAATATCCCTGGATATAACGGCTGTCTGTAATATCCAATCCTTCAACTTTTTCCAATGGAACAATATAACCTGCACGTGCCATCGGGAGAAGGTTAAAGCCTTCTACGTCAATGATGTCGGCAATCTTGTCCTGAGCCAATACTTTGGTACGGACATTTTCGATTGTATTATCCAGTGCCAGAATGGTAATCTTACAGTTGTAGTCTTCCTCCACTTTGTGACGGACTTCTTCAAAAATTGCTTCTGCCGCTGTGATCTCACTTGGATCCGGATCATCTACTAAGAACGGACTTGCAATTGTAAATTCATAACCACCCATATCGACAATTGAATCATCTGTTTTCTTGTTTAATGCTCCTGAACCACTGTTATCATCACCATCTTTGTCACCACATGCAGCCAAGGCAAATGTCATGGCAATGCAAAGAAACAGTGCAAGAACCTTTTTCCATGTTATTTGTTTCATTTTTTTGTTACCTCCTTGATAAAAAATGTATATTAATTCGCCATACCCGAGCGGGATATGCTTCGCACTAAGAACTTCTGGCAAAATGCGGATAACAGAACCACAGGTATTATAATGATAATGGTTGCCGCCGCCCTTGCAATCGCCGTTCCGAACGGGTCCGTAGAGGACACCTGTCCTTTTACTACCATGTAAGAACCCACAATAGAACGCATTGCAAGCGTTGTTTTGCTTGAGAAGTATAAGGATGAGAATTCCGTATCTGTCCATTGCCAACAGAATGCAAATAGAAATACGGTGATCATCATTCCCTTTGCGTTTGGCAGAACCACACTGATAAACGTTCTGCCTATGGATGCACCGTCAATGTAAGCGGCATTTTCCAAATCTCTCGGAAGATCTTTGAAGAACTCCCGCATAAGATAGATATATAAACACTGCTTTACACTCATACACCCAAGAGATAATAAGTAAATAGGTATAATGCTGTCAATCAGGTTCACTGTTACATCGCCGATTCCAAAGTACCGGAAATTCAGGTATTGTGGAATACTGTACACCTGCGAAGGTACCAACAGGATAATGATCACCATGGCAAATGCAAGTTTCCTGCCTTTGAAATCAAATCTTGCCAGACCATATCCCACCATGGTACTGACGATCACCTGTATGATTGCCGACACCAGAGAGATGAAAAGCGTCAGTCCTCCGGACTTTAACACGTCCAGTCTTTCCCATGCAAATTTCCAATAGTAACTGCTCCAGTTCTTCGGAATGAATTTTACGGTGGAATCCAGTAAATCCTCCGGACTCATACACGCTGCCAAAATCTTAACCACAAACGGGTACAGGATAACAAAGCATAATCCGAAGATTAAGACAAAACGGAAGATGGCCCAGATACCTTTTGTTATTTTGTTTTTGATTTTCAATCTGTTCAGTTCCATATCTGTGCATCTACCTCTCTTCCCTTAACATTCTTCCGATGGTCAGCATGGCAATTCCAAGCATGACTCCCACCGCTGCCAGATAGATAATGTACATCGCCATGGCATATCCATACTGATTTCCTGCAAATCCAATATCATGAATATAGTTAAAGATTGCATTGTCTGTCTTTGTAAAAATGTCAATGACCGTATATACCGAGGTTACCACAATCTGATTCTTCACAGACGGTATGGTAATCTTCCAGAAAGTCTCCCATTTGCTGGCACCTTCCACTGCTGCCGCCTCATATGAGGACTGTGGAATTTCCTGAAATGCAGCCAACAGAATAAAAATCTGCATACCGGAAGACGTTACAATGTTCTCAATTCCATTTGCGGCTGATACAACCACATTAGTCAGTGTCTTGTTAAAATTCAGCGAATACAGAAATCCTGCCATATTCACCAATTGCCCGCTTTCTTCCAGTGTGACCCTGCCGTCGATGGTTGACACCAAGTCATACATCATATCCGTCTTTGTCACGATTCCGGTCGCCAATACAACCGGAAGAAAGAAAATGGATCTTGCAAGCACCCTCCCGCGAAACTTCTGATTCAGGATGGATGCCATGAACAGGCTGAATACGATGATCGTCGGTACATAAACGAGCATCTCACCCAGCGACTGAATGACATACTGGATAAAGTCCGCATTCACAAAGAGTGCTTCATAAAAATATTTAAATCCTTTCCATTCCAACGTATATGCCGAATCTCCAAGCACAATGTCGTTCATGGAAAATACAAATGTTTTTATAATATTTGGAAGAAACAGAATACAGGTTCCGAATATCAGAGGTGAGATAAATACATAACCTGCAAGTCGCTGTTTCTTTTCAAAAGACATTTGCTTACGCTTCATTTTCATGAATTTTCTCCCCCTTTCTGTACAATGAATCCGTTCGCCGGAATAGTCTGTCCGTAAATTTCTGTTTCTTTCTCATTATAATTGACCACAATCTTTGTTCCATCTTCATAGGTGGTTGCATATACCTTATCTGCGATGCGTTCGTGAGACTTTATCGTCTGTGTACGCAGGCTTTCGAATGTTTCGTTAAACACCTGATACTGTTCCTCTACCTTGTCATAAGAATCTCCTATGTATGTCGGATAGATTAAAGTTCCCGCCTGTGTCTTTTTCAAAGGTTCTTCCTTTGACGTATAAAAACTGTAGTACGGATTTGCTCCGCTTTCAATGGAAGCAAGGTAATTTCCTTCCATGTCCCCGCCTGTATTCAGTGGTTCACCCGCATAGTCTATATAGCCATGTACGACCATCTGATAAAACGGCACAGAGTAACTTTCACAACTCAAAGAAGAGGAACGAAGCGGAATGTTCAGCACTGCCGAAACATCTGACAATGCGTAGGCATTCGAACCGTCTGTCAGCGTTCCTGCCGACTGAGCAGCTGCATTCTTCATAGCCTCTTTCGCCGCATAAACAGCCTGTGTTCTGTCATATGCCGTCGTACCGTGGAAGTCGGAATATAACTTAGAGCCATAATCAGACCAGGAATATCCATACAATTCTGTATCTTGATATGCTTTCTTCAGAGACGCAAAATAACGTTCCGTCAAAGATGCAAAATAGGCCGGAGAAACAAGGAAGTATTCTCTTTCTGCTTCTGTCTTCGTTCTTGCTACCAAATCATAATCAAAAGCTTCCACTACTGTTTTTCTTAGGTTTCTCACTGCGTGAGTCATCTTCTGAAAGGAACCGCCTGTCTGATATACGGTACTGATGTTGTTTTCTAAATACAGCATGCCTCCGTCTGCCTGTAAAGTTTCTGCCAGATTTTTCAGTTCTTTTTTCGTTCCAACCTGTCTGACTATCTCAAATCCGTCAGACATCTCATGATAGATACCACCGTGTGCGTATGCCTTCAGTCTGACCTGATACTCCGATACACCCCGTTTTTCTAATTCCTTCAACGCAGTCTGAATTTCTTCCACTGTAGAAAGAATCTGTTTTCCTTCCACAGAGATTCCCATAAAAGATTCATCCGTTGTTTCATATCCGGTAAAATCCAGATAAATCGGAAGATTCTCTTTTTCTTTCAGACGTTCTTTCAAGGCACCGCGTTCTGTCAACTGCTCTCTGTAAACATTCGCCATGTCCGAATAAGTGACATCCTTCTCTGGGAACAATATATAAGTTACTTCCGGAAATTCTGTCACATACTCTTTTGCATACAGGTTGAATACTGCCTGATTTCTCAGTGCTCCCATATCAGATGTATCAAAAGCAAGCACATTGAAATCTGCGTAAATATGACTCTGCATAATTTCATTTCCAAAAGTTTCTGCACTGATGGTTGCCACAGCTGCACCTCCGGTAACTTCTGCGAAAAACGCTTCCTCTCCATTGTGCATTGCAAATACCGGAAGACCCGCATTCTGCATAATGGTTGCTTTGACGGAAGATTCCACTGCCATATCACATCCATATATGGACTGCGAATAAGTAGCCGCCTCCTTGTCTGCCAGTTCAATGATTGCTCCGGAACCGTCCGGAACCAGCATCCAGCCTTCTTCGGTATATCCACAGCTTCCAAAATACGGAAGCAGTTGTATGTTTGTCAGATAATAGTTACCGGAATCAGAGATCATCTTATCTGTGAGAATGGTGGCTGAAATCCCTTCCTCACACAAAGTATATTCCACCGGAATCAGGAATGCTGCCGGCATGTTCTCGCTCGCACTGCTGTCGATTCCCATCTTTTCTGCATCTTTCGCATATTGCTCCGGTGTATAGCCTGCATCATCCATATATCCCGTAATTTCGGAATAGTTGTGCTCACCTGCACTATCGCTTAATTCATACCGTTTTTCACCTTCATTCAGGTTATAAAACCCTTTCAGTCTTCGTTTCGGTCCCGTTTCCAGTTTCGGAAGCAGTTCATTTTCAAAAGTATCCTGACTGATGACAGTCGGTACAAATATCTTTTGTTTTGATTTCTGAATGGAATAGTACACCCGAATGGATTCGCCATCCGTCTTCACCTCAAAATTTTCACCTTGAATACAATTCTCGTAGGAGTTCATTGTCAGTTTGACACTGTTCGCATCATAATGAGTCACAACAAGTTCCGACTGCTGTTCTTCTTTCGGCTCAAATCCTTCGCCCGCTTCCGCTACTGAAGAATACCTTTTTCCATTAACTTTGTCTGTTATGATGAAATGAGATGTCTGACTGTCCATCTGAAAAAGAAGATTTTCATTTTCCAGTACGACCTCTCCCTCTTTTATCACCCTCCAGTCTTCATCATTTGATGATTCCTGTGTAAATACTTTGTCAGCTTCCTTCGCTTTCATACCCGGGCTGAGCAGACGGCATAGGATAAATCCTACACATAGGAGACACACCACAATTGCACCGGTCAGTATTAATTTCTTGTTCTTCATGTTGCTCCTCCATCAGTACGTCCGGTATATGAATTCCCGATACAGATCCATCGCAAAATCATAGACCTTCTGAATGATATTACTGAAGGTTAATGCAAGAAACAGCATCAGACACATACCGATCAACGTTAATATAGTTACAATAATTGCCTTCGAAAGGGAATAGTCATGTGTAACAAGCATTCCCAAAAACATCAGTCCCAGCATCCATGCCATGATAACAGACTGGAAAGTGGTATAAATAAATGCCTCGTCTGCTGACAGACAATGGGATAAAATCCACATTGGAATTCCCGTAATAATATATGGACGAAGGGCGTATGCAGTCGCTACATAAATGTCTTTCATAGTTCCTTCACCCTCCATCAGCGAAGTAAAACACCAGTTTGCAACCACCCACAATGCCAGTGGAATCACGATTTTTACAATCTCATACAGGGTATTCACTTCACTCGGAAGTGTTTCCGTAAAGATATATCCACTGAACTGTACCCGCAAGGCATATACTAAAATAAAAAGTACAACCAATATATTTGCCGCCTTAAGGCTTCCTCTTTTCTCATGTTTCAAATCCCAAAATCCGTCAAATGGATGGAACATGGTGTGATTGGAATAATGCACCTCCCGATACAGGCGGTATTTTTCCAGTTTTTCTTTCAACGAAAAACTTTTCTTTGTCATTTTCTTTACCATCCACAAAATCAGAAGTACTGCCGCTGCTATAACGATCCATGTAAAGTTCTCGCTGAGCAGCTGCTCCCTGACACCTTCATAAGCTTTGGAATAATAATCCATATCACTGGTGCCCTCCAGCCTTGTCAATGCCGCTTTATATTCCTTATTCTGGATTTCTACCCTTGCAAGATTAATATTTGCCGCATTATAATTCGGACACATCCTGAGCAGATCATTCCACAAGATTCCCGCTTCATCATATTCCCCCTTCAGCATCAGATTCGTCGCTTCATCTACAACGGAACCAAATTCTGTTCTTTTGAATATTGTTAAAGTTCCATAAAAATTATCTGTTACAAGAATAGTATCACCATACATGTCAATGGACGACGGTGCATAAAAAGTTCCCTCCTGAGAACCCAGACCGCCAAACGCATACAACAACTTTCCTTCCTGGTCATACACAAAAATTCTTCCCATCTTTGTGTCAAGTGCAGCATAAAGATTATCTTCTCTGACTGCCACGTCTACAAAGGTTGACTGCACCGAAACCGATGCGGTCAGTCTGTGGGAGGCATCTCCATCCGGATACTTATTGTCCTCATATTTCAGAATATCCGTTCCCTGTGTATTTAACTTCGTGATCGGATTCACCGTAGAGTCCGAGGAAGTCAGATACAAAAAGCCTTTTGGATCCATAACCATGGAACTGTACTCCGTCGGAACTGCTTTTTCCAGATTTTCCTTCTGAGCTTTTGTCATAAACAATTTCAAAAACTTGGTCCAAAGACTGGTCTCCACGTCCGGAGCCGCAACAAAACGGATAAATTCGCCTTCTTCACTGAGAAGTAAAATTCCATCATTGATATCTGTTGCAATCACATACAGTCTTCCTGCAAGATCGATTGCCATACGATATGGTTTGTACTCATAATCTTCACCCAGGATGCTGATTTCCGGCTTTCCAAGAACCTTCTGTAATTTAAAATCAGCTACACCAAACCGCAGGATTCGTGCATTTCCGGTATCTGCAATATAGAGTTTTCCGTCTCTCACACACGTGCCGGATGGTTTGTTCAATGTATCTTCAACACCCTGATTATCAAAAGTCTGTATCACTTTCACTACCTGATACTCTTTATCCAATACGGTCACAGTACCTGCTTCCGTATCGGTCAGGATAATATTTCCTGTTTCTTCATCATAAAACACATCCTGCAGCGACTGAAAATCTGCAATTCCCATATCGCTGCCCTTTAACACTCCGGATACCGTATAAGGTGCCGGAGTCTGAATCACATCATCATCTGTATCATATGTGTAAGAATAATAGGGAATATTCATATTATAATTGGTACTCTCCGCCTTTGCCGTACTTCCGGCTGCTGTTACCGTGATAAGCAGTGCAGCGACAAAATACATCCATTTTTTCATACTTACACCCCCTAATCCTTCATACCCGATGTTGACATCGTGTCAATAATGTTATTCTGACAGATGACAAATATGGTAATTGGCACAATCATCATAAATACGGTCACTGCCGCTCCTACACCCGCTCTTGACACTCCGCCTGATACAATCTGATTCAATGCATACGATAATGTTTTTTTCTCATCACTGAATACATATGTGGAATTTCCTAAATTCCATAATGACTGTACCGACAGTAGCAACTGCGTCAAAAGAGCCGGTCTTACACATGGCATAACAATTTTCCAATAAATCTGCCACTGACTCGCTCCATCCACCTGCGCAGCCTCAAGCAATGTGTCCGGAACTGAAGTTTCCATAAACTGTTTGATCAGATATAGTCCCAAAGTACTTGCAAACGTCGGCACGATCAAGGCTTCGTACCGGTCAATCCATCCAATCTGCGTCATAACCAAATAGCAGGGAATCGCTGTCACTGTCATGTTAAACATCAGTGTCATTTCAATCAGTTTAAAAATTGTTCTGCAACCCGGAAACTTTCTTTTCGCAAGCGGATAAGCACACATGGAAGAAAACAACATGTTTCCGGCGGTTCCCACTACCGTAATAAGAATGGTATTAAATAAATATCTGCTAAACGGAACCAGAGAACTTGCCATAATGTTAAACATATCCCGGAAATTCTTAAAAGTCGGTTCCTTCGGCCATAATCTGGGCGGAAATTCCCACAGTTCATTCAATGGCTTTAACGAATTGCTGACTGCAAGTACGATCGGCAGAACCATAAAGGCTGCAAAAAACAAAAGTACAATCAGCAGAACGATGGTTCCGCCCTTCGAACGGTTAATTTTTCTTGCACTCATTAGTTCCCCACCTTTGCAATAATTTTCTGTACTGCCCGATTCAGCACAACCATCAAAATAAATAAGACTGTTGCTACTGCTGAGGCATATCCCATTTCAAAACGCTGTCCGCCATAGTCTTCCAACATATGAACCAGCGTATATAAGCGGTATCCTGTACTTGGAAAACCGAAAATCTGTGAAATAATGGCACTTACGCCAAATGCACTTGTAATGCTCATGACCGCACCGAACATCAGTTGCGGTTTCATGGACGGCAGAGTAATGTACCACAATTCCTGAAATCGGTTCTTAATCCCGTCAATGGCTGCCGCCTCGTAAAGTTTCTCATCCACGGTACGAAACCCTGCCACGAAAGCAAGGAAACTTGTTCCAAGACTCATCCAAATGGCAATCACGATTGCCGCCCCCATCATATAATCTGTATCTGTCAGCCATTGAATCGGTTCGAAAATCGCATTGAGTGACATCAGCACACCATTTAAGATTCCATACTGGTCGCCGTTAAATACAATGATCCAAATGGCTGCCATACCGCCCGTCAAAGACGGAATGTAAAACAAAAGCGTCAAAAAAGAGCGCAGCTTTGGACTAAATTCATTTACCATCCATGCAATACCAAAACTTAAGACATATCCTATCGGTCCTGTAATAATGGTCAGCACCATGGTATTTGCGAATGCCGTCATGAACAAGTCATCATCGAAAAACATCTTTACGTAATTGGTAAGTCCGATAAATGACGGCTTTTCAAATACATTAAAAGAAGTGAAACTAAGCACAATGGACATCAATACCGGCAATACCTGAAATAACAGGAATATGACAAGATAAGGTGTCATAAAAAGATAGTCCGACTTGTATTTTTTTATCTTACTCATCATAGAATTCACCTCTCTTACTTTCAATTTCTTTTGTTATTTCAGTTGCTGCATTAGACAATGTCTCCCGCAGATTCTTTCCGTTATAGGCTACATCACGGAACGCAAAATCAAAACTTCTGGTTGTATAGTAACCACCTGCTATATTTGGCATTCCTGCCAAACTTTCCTGTTGTGCGAGCAATGCATTTCGGATTCCTCTGTCCCAACCGACAGATTCCATTGCTTCTTTATTTGCCGAAGCATATCTCGCACCGGTTCCCATGACGGTTTCCAGTTCGCCGGCATAACGTGCCTGAACACTTCCTTGTGTCCACCATTTCAGAAACTCCCAGGATTCCTCCACTGCCTCAGATTTTTTCAGGATAACTGCACCCGAAACACTGCAAAGCGCCGTATTATCAATCGTGCCGTCTTCTTTCTCCACTCCCGGTATCGGAAGCATTCCCCACAATCCCTCAATCTCCGGTGCAAAGATGGATAACTGATTGTAAGAAGTAAAATCTGCAACTGCAAGCGGCATCTGACCGGAACGGAAACGGTTCGCAAAATCATAGGATTTTGGGATACCATAATCCGTATACAGAGAAGTCATCAGTTCGAATGCCTCTATTGCTTCCGATGTATTGAATGCAGATGCTGTATTTGTCTCATTATAGAAACTTCCTCCAAACTGATACAGCATGCTCCCATACGTATTAATGTTGCTTGCCAGACCAAAATCAAAGTTATTCATATCAAGTTCCGGAAGAACTTTCTGCAGTAAATCCTCCCATGTCGTCAAGTCTTCTTCCTTGATTCCAAGGTCTGTCAGAATATCCTTCCGGTAAAACAGCATCGGATAACTCATGGTTTCCGGAAGTGCATACAATTCTCCGTCTAAGTAGAAGGATGTTAAGGACTCCTCATAAAAACGTTCCGTAATCTCATCAATATCATCAAATTCTGACAAATCAACTACCGCATGACGCAACGCATACTCAACAGGCTGATTCTGTCCCATTCCCAAATAGACATCCGGACCAATATCTGCCAATGTAGCAGGCATCAGTGCTCCTGCATCTACCAGTTGGACATTCACGCCGATTCCATATTCCGGTGTAAAACTTTCATTGACCAACTGTCTGATGATGTCTGCCTGATCACGTCCACTGCTGATCCAGACCGTAATCTCTTTCTCGGTTTCCGTTTCCTGATTACCTACATTTGCATAATCCATTTTGAAAGAATATGCAAACTGACTTACGTAATATTTCATCCAGTTCCAAACGCTGCTCTTATCCTTCGGAACTCCTGCCTTTTCATTAGACAGCATGATATAGTCTAACTGCAAAGGCTGCTCCCGGCTGGTGTTGATCCATGTACCAAGTGATGTGATGTCACTCATGAAGTTATTCAATCGTTTTGCTATCGTATCTGAATCTTTCAGCATTTCATCTAACTGCTTGTGCAGACGATTCACAACTGCCGTACTTTGTCCTCCATTTTGTCCTGTCAGTTTTTCAATCTCTCTTTCCAAAGATTTCAAATCTTCACTGACCGTCTCCATTTGCTCCAACACTTCCGGAATCGCCTTATCAAACCGGTAATCCCGGTCAGTATCAGGTGAAGGTCCTGTTACCATCACAATATCAGTATAAATATCATTCAAATCATTTAATGTTTCATTGACCTTCGCAATCATACCACTATAATCACCAAGTGTTGCTTCCATGCGAATGGTGTGTGTTCCTTTTGTCAGATAAAACTGATAGGCACCGTTTTTATCTCCTATCGCTTCTGTCTGCCAGCTTCCATCATAAGTAAAGGGCAGTGACGCTGCTTCCTGAAACGGAATCTCTCCGTCAATGTACAGACTTCTGAAAGATACATCTCCCTGCTTGTCTGCCTGTTTATATCGAAGAACCAATGTATACAGACCATCTTCCGGTGCTTCTACTTCCCATTCTGCCCATTCGCCTACTGTCTTCCAACTGCCGGATCCGAGAGAGTTATATACAATCTCTTTTCCGCTATATGGCACCGTTACCGGAGATGTTTTATCGCTAACCTGTACAATACTCCGGTCTGACTTTGCACTGGTTTCTTCCGCCTCAATGCGATATGTTTTCTCTGCTGCCTTGTAGCCTTTTGCCTGATAGTCAGTCAACACGGTTTCATAATCCGCAAGTTCAGTCGGCGGTGTCAGTATAACCTGACCGACTGCCAGTGTATTCTGATAGACCGAAAACGTAAGCGTATGTTCTCCTTCTGTCAGATAAAATTTCAGCGGTTCCTGTGTAAATCCGCTGGAATCTTTCATTGTCGCATTCATCCAGACCGGTGTTTCCTCTGACGGAAGACGGATTTGATTTCCCTGAGAATCATATTCTTTCTCTGTACTGTCTTTCCACACACGTTTCAAACTCAGATTCTGAGCTTCGTAAAATGGAAGTTCTCCGTCGATCAATAACTCAAATTTAATTGCAGAAGAACCGTCTTTTACCGGATAATAATCTATGGACAGGTTGTAAAATCCGCTTTCTTCCACTTTAATCGGGAGAATAAGATTTTCATTTTCTCCTACCGTTGCTGCCTGACGTTCTTCATATGTACTGTTGAGTGTATCCGGTGTGAATGTCATTGTTTTCGTCCCGGATTTTTGTTCGCCTGCTGTTTCCAGATACTCA
>CAZXQK010000012.1:0-13054 GCA_964642785.1 uncultured Faecalimonas sp. | reverse complement strand
TCGAATGGATATATTTCGCATTAATCGCTGTTAATATTATATTCATTTCATAACACACCTTATTACATATTCGCATTTTATAGTCGTGATGATAGCACAAATGCACTTCTGTGACAATAAATTTTATATAAAATTGCCGTTGCACCATACTACAAAAGGGTGGAATCTTCTGAAATTCCACCCCGACAATCGGCTCACACCGGTTTAACCGTAAACCCAAACTCAATTTTCTTTTCTTCTAAACGATATGCTTCGTCCAGTGCCGGTCCGCAGGAAGCAGAACCAATTCCGGATACCTTATAATCCACACGCAAATGAATGTTGCCGTCCGCTTTCAGTTCGTCTGTGTGTTCTGCTTTATAAAGGGCATCTGTTGTGTAATTCGATACATTAATTTCCATGCCCGTCTCAGATGTAAACTCCAGTCTTCCGATTTGAAGCATTTTCACATTCGTATGATTTCCATGCTCTTGTGGTCTGACATAAGAAACATACTCCTTGTCTGCATGACTTTCATATAATCCCATCATGCTCCAGTGGTGCATATCTGCATAGTTTTCCATTGGTCCCCGACCATAATAGCGAAATGTTCCTGCACTTTTAGGTAATGTAAATTCATACCCCATTCTCGGAAGCCATGCCGTATCTTCCCGGACATTTCCGTTCACCTTACAGTCTGCCGTTCCATTTTCGTCGATTTGAACAGTAAATGTATAACGGAAAAACGGCAGTCTTGACACTCCGGCAAGAGAACCTGACACTACAATCTGCCGCCCGTTGATGCTGCAATCATAGACCTTGGAAAATACACAATCCAGATTTTCTCCCTGCCATATATTGCAGTTCGCCCACAGTGCTTTCATATGAATATCATTATCCGTCGGTGCACGAAATGCCGAAAGTCTCGGAACGCCTGCCAACTGTTCTTCTCCATCTACCACCATACTGCTAAACATACCGTAACGTTTTGAGAAAACATAAGAAAAGTTCTTTCCCGTCGCATAAATATTTCGCTCATCTTCCCGTAACTCTAATGCATTTCCCGACTGCTCTCTGATACAGTTATCAGAAAGTTCATGTTGCGTCCTGGCATAGACAACACCATCTTTTGACAGTTCGGTATTTAAATATACACCATATTTGCATTCCATCACTTCATATGGTACTGAAATCTCCGCCCATGTATGCGGTTTGGCAGAAACACGAAGTTCTTTTTTCCCTTTCTCTACTCCGTCTGCTTCTATCCAATAAGTAAAAATATATTCCTCTAAATCCGTAAAATCCAGTCGGTTATATATGCGAAGCAATCCATTCTCGTATGTCGTCCTTATCGGCTGATACGCCGCTTTCACTTCATAAGAGCCAGCTTTTAACGAACGATCTGCAAACACCATTCCGTCACAACAGAAATTTCCGTCATTCGTCATTTCGCCCTCAAAATCACCGCCGTACTTTTGCACACCTTCCTGCACCACTACATGATCCGCCCATTCCCATACACATCCTCCGATTGCCTTCGGATTTTGGTCGAAAAACGTACAATAATCATACACATCACCAGGTCCGTTTCCCATGGCATGTGAATACTCACAAAGAAACACCGGCTGTTTCAAATTTTCATCCTGTACACAGACTTCCAATTCTTCCATAGAGAGGTACATTCTGGAATGCACATCCGTATTTCTGTTATCGCCTTTTCTGGACGCATCTTCACAATGAATCAGTCTTGTGTTATCACGCTGTCTGGTCCAGTGTATCATCTTCTCATGATTTTGACCATGTCCACTTTCATTTCCGGTAGACCACATGATAATACTGGTATGATTTTTAAAGCATTCTACCATACGTTCCATACGTTCCAGATGTTCTTTCTCCCACATCGGATCCGTTCCCGGCCAGTCCGCAGACTCTATGTCATAACCATACGCTACATTCGGATAACGTCTTACGAAACCATGTGTCTCAATATCCGTTTCACAAATCACATAGAATCCCATTTCATCACAAAGTTGAATGAATCTTGGTGTCGGAGGATAATGCGAGGTTCTGATGCAATTGATATTTAACTCCTTCATCAATTTTAAATCCCTGCGTAATTCCTCTTCCGTCTGACACCATCCATGATATTTATGTGTATCATGATGATTAACACCGAACAATTTCACTGACGTCCCATTAACCAAAAGTTCGTAAGCGTCCGATATCTCCACCTTACGAAGCCCCGTCCGCAACGTGATTTCTTCTCCGTCCCGCTCCAGTACAACAGTATACAAAAACGGTTTCTCGGCATTCCAAAAAATCGGGTTTGGAACTTCATATACCAGTTCTTCCTGTCCATCTTCGCATACCAGCAGTTTCTCATTCGCATAGATGCTGACATTTGCCGGCTTGTCTGCCTTGATATGTATCTTCTTATCATTTGGAATCATTTCTATATCACCCAAGTGATTTTCCGGTCGTTGAAGCAGATAGACATCCCGAAAGATTCCATTGAACCGGAAGCAGTCCTGGTCTTCCAAATAACTTCCGCAACACCATTTTAAAACTTTTACAACTACGGTATTCTCTCCTTCCGTCACATACTCCGTAATATCAAACTCGGCCTGTAAATGACTCCCCTGCGTGAAACCTGCATACTTGCCATTCACATAGAGATAAGCGCAGGATGCCACACCTTCAAACACGAAATACACACGTCCCCATTTTTTACTGATTTCAAAAGTTTTCCGATACACGCCGCAAGGATTTTCATCCGGAACATACGGAGTATCCACCGGATAGGGATAATTGATATTGGTATAATTCGGATTCTCGTACCCCTGCAGTTGCCAGCAGGACGGAACCGGAATCGTATTCCACTGATTTATCTGCTCCGGCACATCCATATCACTTGCATAATATGCAAATTCCCATTCCCCATTTAACAGCATGTATTCAGACACTCCCGCCGGAATATAATAACTGCGCTGTTTCATTCGGTTGTCACTTGTTCTATTTGGATTTTCGTACTCTCTCATTTGTTTGAATCCTTCCTATTCATTTTCTTCAGTGTAGCATAATTCCTATTCCTTGAAAAGACTCAAACAAATACTTTTAAGCTTTCACCGCTTCCCTAATATTCCAGTGATTCTCCTGTAGGCGGACTTTTGCCTGTTCTTCCGTACAATCCAAAATATCTCTGACGATACCTATCATTCTGTTCGTCAGTTTCTTATTCGTCGGCTTCAGATTAATCATCAGATTTTCATAAACATACCCGGAACGTACCATAGCCGCTGTAGTAAGCATATTCAACACGACTTTCTGTGCCGTTCCCGCTTTCAAACGGGTGGAACCTGTAAGCACTTCTGCTCCGGTATCCGGACAAATAGAAATATCTGCCAGTTTATCAAGAGCACTTTCCTTATTTGATGTAACACCTATCGTAGCACAGCCAAGTCCTTTCGCATATTTTAATGCTTCCAGCACATATTCCGCACCGCCGGCAGCTGATATGCCACACACTACATCTTTGGAAGAGACTGCATATTTCTTCAAATCTTCCACACCTGCTTCACCGCTGTCTTCTGCACCCTCACTCGCCTTTCGCAGTGCAGAATCTCCTCCTGCAATAATACCAATGACTTTATCATAACCAACACCAAACGTCGGTGGGCATTCCGAAGCATCCAAAACACCCAAACGTCCTGATGTACCTGCCCCAATGTAAAAAAGTCTTCCACCATTTTCGAATGCCTTCATGATGGCTTCAACCGCATCTGCAACGTCCTCCAGTACAGTATCTACTGCATTCAGCATTTTCTTATTTTCCTCATTCATAACCCGGACAATCTCTATGGAACTCATCTGGTCCAGATTGGTTGTAAATTCATTTCGCATTTCTGTTTTTAACATGTTATCTTCTCCTTTTACCGGTATTTTTGATATTCCCGCATAAAATTAATATCAAATTCTTTGCTCATTTTTCCATATCTGCGGATACAGTTCCGACAGGCTCCAAAAATCTGAGGCATGGATGGTACAATCACCTGCAATCCTTCTTTTAATTCCGGAACAATAAATTCATTCAGAATGTAAGAGTCATTGACAAGCCCGCCGGACATAATGACCGTATTACAGCACGTATCATTCTCAGCCAGATAATTGATTTTATCCGTTATCGCATTTATATTTGTCCGAACGATATTCTGTGCCACATGATCGCCCTTTTTACATGCTTCAAAAGCCTCTTTCGAAAACGATGCAATATAGGACTGTTTCTCGGCATATATATGATGAATACTGTCCCACACCGTTGTCCCAATTCTTTTTTCAACCATTTCTTTTAATATTGTCCGCTGACCGATACCGTCATCCATGGCAAGAACTGCCGCCAAAGCATCCCGTCCAATATCAAAACCACTGCCTTTCCCTTCAAACAGATAACCCCATCCGCCGACTCGTCTGATTGTCTGCTCATGAATTGCACTCACATTCAATCCGGTGCCACAGATAACGACAATCGCATTTTCACTGTCTGTTGCACTTGCGGAAACATTAAAAATATCGCTGTTGCATTCACAGGAATACTGACCATAATGGTCATTTAAAAATGCCTGTATCAACTCACGATTATCACCGGACAATGCCCCGGCAATCCCGCCATAAATTCCTCCGACATCATTCTGCGCCATATGACATTCCAACAGACTGTCAATGCCTTTTTTTAATGTCCGGCACACCGTTTCCATTCCATACAGATTCGGATTCGTTCCTTCCGAAAGCATGCGTTTCTTAATATTTCCATGCTCATTAAACAGCACAAATTCAGTTTTTGTCCCGCCTCCGTCAATTCCGATAAACAGCATCTCTTCTTTTTCTTTTTTCAAAAGCGTGTCTACCGAAACTCCGAGAACCTGCGACAGTTCATACAAATTCACAATATCCGGCAGGGACAGTTTCGTCTCCCATCTGGAAATTGCCTGCGGACTGACATGCAGTTTTTGTGCCAGTTCTCCCTGTTTCATTCCTGCTTTTCTACGATATTTTTTTATATTGTCACACAAAATTCCTGTATCGAACATCCTACAATTCCCAAACCTTTATTTCATATTTAGCAAGTTCGCCGGTCATCTCACTTATGCCATATTCCTCCGCTTTCAATGACATGCTGTAAGCCACCGGTTCTTCCGAAAGATTAATGGCAAAAAGATAAATTTTATCTTCCGTCCTGCTCTTCCAGCCTGCCGCAACAACCTGTTCGGATACAATATCCCCACGAAACCATAAACCGGCAGATGTCACCAATTTTGGTGCAGTTGACTCAACAACCGGTGGTCTAAGCAGTCTGCAGCTATGGAACACATGGGTATACTGATATCTTTTCTTCACTATCTGCTTCAAAAATTCCATGTGTTTCGGCGAATAAACAATATCTGCCTTACACCAGCCAAGCTGTTGTCCGCACAGGAAGGACTGTGCCGTACAGTATTTGAAAAATTCAAAATCATCCTTCTTTTTTCCGATGGTGCAACGCCCCAGCAGCTGGATATAACCTGCATAAACTGTCGCAAATGCCGGAACCTGTCCGCTTCCTACCCATGTCCATGTCAGATATCCGTCAAAATTTTTCATATACGCTTCCGCATTGCATTCTGTAAAATAGAAGTTACCCTTCGGTTTGTGAACATTGATTTTTCTCATCATACTGTTATAACCGTCTGTATAATATGTGCCGCCACCCGGCAGATGATTGTGCTTCATACTGTAACAAGGATATGCGGCGTGTGCCGCAACCTCATCGAAATATACACCATCTACTTTTAATTCTGACTCTATCTGTCTTGTCAGATTTTCCATCATACGATGCCACACCGCACTGCTTCCGCATACACCTGCCAAATGACTGACTTTTCCACTTCTTGTACGCTGTGGATAATCCGTCACATGATACGTTCCGTCCTCATTCTGCACTGCCTGATGGCATCCGGTATTTGCAAAAGTAATCTCGTGTTCCCCTTCCTCATCATTCATTTCCCACGAAACAGCATTGATATATGGTAAAACATATATATTATGATTTTGCAATTCCTCAATATGTTCCACAAATTCCTGTTTTGCAGGCATAAAATGCGGATATTCAATATTAAATGGTATCTCATGCCAGTTATAGACATGATAGGCAATCGGAACACCCAATTCTTCCTGCAGTTTCATAGGCGCCTGATACCAATAATCTTTCTCATAAATATCACTTCCCGCACTCAGATTCATCGGCTTATTATCACCCTGTGACTCTGTATTCGGTATATAATCAGATACCCAGAACGGAACTTTTTTAAATCGCTCCGGAATATCTTCTCTTCCATTTATGCCGATTTCAGGCAGCCACTCTGCTTCTCTTTGTACAAAATCAGAATACAACTGTGTTGCATCATACCAGTCACCGGAAAAGAGACTCCAATTACATTTCCCGTATAATGCAAACGAATTAGCAGGAAGACCTGCCCCGATCGCCGGAAACGTCACTGCAAGTTCAAAGACATCATTTTCACATACCCATTCAAACTTCTTTGTCGCTGCTTTTCCATCCTCTGTTGCAACATAGATTCCTGTTTCTTTTCCGTACATGGCAAAATACTGCATACTAAGACCACTTCCCGGATAGCAGAAACTTTCATTTATAACCTGTTTACCTGCATTTTCCATCACATTTCCCGAATGTCCCGGCGTAAATAAATCAAAATACGGTGCCGTAATCTTCGGCGTCGGATACGTCATGTCCATCACAGAATATTCCTGGTTATCATTCATCACCTCAACTGTCCATTTCACAGACAATTCCGACAGGTCAGCCTCTACGATCACACAAACATCCGGCACGTCTTTCAATCCGTCAAAAACAAATTCCACATGAGACCCGCGTTCTTTGAAATCCGCCTTCTCCCAACCGCATGCCGAATCTGCACACAGTTCTTCATTATTCTTCATATTCTTTAACCGCATTCGAAAAATCGGTGTAGGAAGCAGGCTGATATCACCAAAAGCACCACCCGTGATCATCATCCCATGTTCTTTCATCTCAATAGAAAGTGCATAGTTCTCATTTCCTAATTGCCTTATCATTTTGCAATCCTCCTTCATTGTCAATGAGTCATTCTATTTGAATTTTAATTCACTTTTCTGCTACTTTTCAAACAATTAAAACAATAAGATTCTGTCTTTATTTCATAAAACAACTGTTACTTGATTTTAACATGATTATTCTTTACATGACAGTCTGATTTTTGCAAATAGATGTTTACATTGCTGATGTTTTTGCTAAAATAAATTTGTAAGAAATAAAATACTAGGAGTGATGAAAATGAAAATTACATGGATTGGTCAGGCAGGGCTGCTGTTTGACTTTAACGGAACAAAAATAATGGTGGATCCTTACTTTTCAAACAGTGTATTTAAAATGAACCCGAAAAATAACAGAAGAATTCCCGTAAAAGAAGAACTATTTGAAGTAAGACCGGATGTCTTGGTGCTTACACATGATCATTTGGATCATACAGATCCGGAAACATTGGAAAAACTATTGGAGATGCATAGTGAAATTACGGTGCTCGCCTCTAAAAATGCATGGGAAACTGTTCGCAGATACGGAAAGAATCATAATTACGTTAATTTTAACCGTGGAACGGTCTGGACGGAAAATGGAATCCGTTTTGAAGCAGTGCGGGCAGAACACAGTGATGATCATGCTATCGGTGTTTTAATCACTTATCAGGAACATTGTTTTTATGTCACAGGTGACACGCTCTATAACAAAGATATTTTCCAAGAGTTACCACAAAAAATTGAAGTTGTGTTTTTGCCGATTAACGGCGTCGGAAATAATATGAACATGACAGATGCTGTTGCCTTCGCAAAAGAGACAGGTGCGAAAAAAGTGGTTCCATTACACTTCGGAATGTTTGATACTATAAATCCGGGTGATTTCAACTGTGAAGGACGTATCATACCACGAATATATGAAGAAATCGAGATAGAAGACTAATCCAAGAAATACGGATACCCCGTCAAAAATGCTTAAACCAAAAGACTTGCATTTCTGCGGGGTATTGCATATTGGGTATTGGCTATCTGTTCACTGAACCAAACAACTCCATTTTTTGAATGGTTTCCTTCTTCACAGCCTCTACTGCTGCCGGAATCAAATCCGTCAGTCCCTTATTCACATCCGTACATTGTTTCATTGCCGCTTCTGCTGCCGCCACATTAATATCCGTAAAGATGTTGACTTTACTGATACCTTCCTGTATTGCCTGTCGAAAATCATTGTCCGTCAATCCGGAACCGCCATGCAAAACCAACGGAACATCCACCATATTTGCAATAGTACGAATACGTTCAAAATCCAGTTTTGGCGGCAGTTTATATGCACCATGTGCATTTCCGACCGCAATAGCCAGAGCATCAACTCCTGTTTTTTCCACATAATCTCTTGCCATCCTCGGATCCGTAAAATAACGGGATGGGTCTGCAAGATGAGAACTTCCTTCTGTCGAATCCTCATTATCACCCACATGTCCAAGTTCTCCTTCGATAGTCGCCCCATAGGAATGAGCAACATCTGCCATTTCCTTTACTTTTCTTACATTTTCATCATACGAATCCGTAGAACAGTCATACATAATAGAAGTGAATCCAAGTTCCAGTGCTTTCAGACACGTTTCCTTATTTAATCCATGATCCAAGTGTATGACAACCGGAACATTTGCCTTTCTTGCCATTGGAAGAAGATAATAGGAGACTTCTTCTAATGGTCCATACGGAAATAACACTTCCGCCGTTCCCATAATCACCGGTGAACCTGTCTGTTCAGCCGCCTGAATAATTCCTCTTGCGAGTTCCATATTTACCGCATTAAATAATCCGACTGCATATTTGTTCTCCTTCGCCGGAAGAAGAACATCATTCATATTAACTAACATATTACAAATCCTTTCTCTGTCTGTTTTCTTCTGTGAAACTGCTTACAATATTCCCGAATTTCCATTTCTCCTGCCAAACCACTTGTGGCATCCGGTCTGCCAAGTGCCATCACCGCACAGGCAGATGCAAATTCCAGCAGTTTCGTATCCTGCCATCCTTCATGGATACCAAACAAAGCGCCGGCACAAAATGCATCACCTGCGCCTGTGGTTCCTTGAATATGATCTGCCGGAAGTTCATAAGAACCAACCACTGTATAACCTTCCTCCGACAGGCAGACCGCTAATTCCGGTTTGTGAATGATCACTTTTTGTTTTACACCATATTCTTTCAGTTTCTTCGCAATTCGTTCCAAATTTTCGTCCTCCGGTTCTATACCGGTCAGTTTTCCTGCTTCCATCTCGTTGACAATCAGATAATCTGTATAAGGAAGACATGGAAGGACCAATGTGTAACGTTCTGAATTTTCACTCACTAAATCAATGGAGGTATCAATACCCATCTCTTTCGCTTTTTTCAAAATCCGGATTCCGTCTCCCCGATCTACTTTTTCCAAAAGCAGAAAATATCCCAGATGAAGTAGTTTTGCATGGAACTGTTCAAAATCAATATCTTCATATCCAAAATCAGCACTTGCTCCCGGATAAGTAAAGAAAGTTCTCTGCCCTCCCGTCACACTCATCACTTCCGTAAAACTTGTTTTCTCTTTTTTTGCCACGGCAATGCCCCTGACATCGACTCCACTGTTCTTCATATATTCAAGTGCAAAATCGCCTTCCGCATCCTGTCCGATTTTTCCAATCGCCTGTATATTCAGTTCCGGTGCTATTTTCTTTAGATCAATGGCAACATTTGGCACACATCCGCCGACAGCACAGTCTGCCTTTACAATCTGCGTCAATTCTCCACATGACGGATATGCTTTAATTTCATATATTTTATCTACCAGCACACTGCCTGCAACAGTAATTCCTCTGCGTTCCATTCTGATATCCTCTAGTTACATTCAGCCGCTAACGGTCCTGCAAGTTCATTCAGGAAGAATAACCGCCCTGCAATAGTCGGTATGTAGGTCGATGTAATCCAAGGCGTTTTCTCATGCCGCAATGTCATCCAAAGTGACATTCCCTGCCATTGCATTCCTCTTCCGAGTGTTCCGTCAGCACCACCGATTGCATAATCCGCCTGCAGGAACAAGCCTGGACCAATCGTATTCGCCCGGCATGGCACCAGCGTAGTTCTGGATTTAAAACTGGTGAGTGCATTCTGCTCTACCGTAAGCGGATGAATCTTTGCTCCTAATCTGTATGGTGCTTTTTCCCATTCTTCTGCCGTTTCATACTCCGCTGCAAATGTCGGTTCCCAGAATGCGATATGACACATTCTTCCAATACCATATACTAATACCAGTTTTGCACCTTCGGCCTTCAACGCGGCAATCTTTCCCGGATAAGTCGGAAGATTATCCTTAGTTGCAAAATTTCTGTGTTCTTTCGGCACTGTTAATTCTCCCAACGGTTGAAACAATGCCTGTTCCATAGCATACTGAAAGGCTCCCGTATTATCCGGTGCCAGTGTGCTTCCCTCACTATCTGCCCATTCATCCATATTGAAGGTATATACATGTTCACAGGAGACCTTCCATTCTTTCAGGAAATACACAACCCATTTATACATCCCCATCGGACCTACCGGGAGGATAAATGCAATCTTCTCTCCCCGCTCCTTTGCAAGTTTAATCTGCATGGCGATTTCATGTCCCATATAAGTTTCAAATTCTCCCAGGCTGTCGCAGGAAACCGGTGTAAACCCTTCATTCCAGTGAGCCTGTCGCTCTAATATCTTCTCCGGTGCATCGATACATGCATCAATCTTATCAAAATCCCATCCTGCCGGATAAAATCCTTCTAAAGCAGAACCTTTTACTGTCGAATTAAAATTCATAATCATTTCCTCCATTTTCTGTTTTACGGCAAATATCGTTTTGTTGTTCCTTTTAAATATACCTGACACTGTTTAAAGCCTTCCGCATAATCTGCACCACACTGAAAACCTCTGTACCTGCAACATGTCTTTACCATATCCGGGAAATCAATGCAGTCATGGTCACGCATCCACACAATCTGAGATTCATGGCAGTTTAACATCTCCAGTTTCCGGTCTATCACATCCGATATGTCGACATATTCTGTCGGATTAAAATTCACACCGCACAGCGTATCCATGTAATAAATCGGTGTCAGTCTTGCCTTTCCCTGCACACCAACATCATAATGCGGGAGCGTCGCCGTAAAACAGGCATCAAACACCAGTTTTGACGTAGCCACATGATCCGGCATATAATCGTTTGGATCATGGGTAATAATGAAATCCGGATTTATCTGTTTTATCACACGTACAACCTTATCTCTCGACTCCTTATTGTTATCGTAAATCTCAAGGTCATCAAATCCGCCCCATATCACTTCAAAGCCGGCAAGTTTCCCGCTCCGTGCGGCCTCCTTCGCCCTCATCTCAGTCAGTTCATCCGGCATAATGATTTCATGTCCCTGATTCCCGCTGGATAAGTGACAGACAACCACTCTGTCTCCACGTTCTTTGCACTTCAGCAATGTTCCGGCACATGCGATTTCCATATCATCCGGATGGCATGAGATTACCAATACAGTATACATCTGATCCCTCCTGTTCTTTTTTTGCTTATATTATAACAACTTTCCCTTTACATGAGGGTGTAGAATCAGTTATATTATTTATACATTCAGACATTAGAGGTGCTTCATGAAAGACAATTTTACACGTATCAGTTTTGATAAAATTTTCAATGTAGAAAAAATCATTACGATTTTTTATATGGAACTGTCCAAAAACTTTTATTACGAAGGAGAACGTCATGACTTTTGGGAAATGGTCTACATCGATAAGGGGGAAATGCTTTGTGCGGCAGACGAAAAACGTTTCATATTAAAAAGCGGAGAAATGACCTTTCACAAACCGAACGAATTCCACAATTTATCCGGAAATAACAACACAGCTCCCAATGTCAGTATCCTGACATTTGAATGTAGAAGTCGTGCCATGAAACAATTTGAAGGGAAAATTTTTCAGTTAAGTGCAGATGACAAGTCTCTCCTTTCCACATTGTTTGCAGAAGGTCTGTCCTGCTACCATTTAGAAGACGAACACAATCCCCTTTTGCAAAATTTAAAGAAGCGTAACCCTTCCCCCTTTGGAAGCAGCCAGATGACAAAAAATCTGCTGGAGATTTTTCTGATCAAGCTTTGTCGGAACACAGATGTTGTAACAAAAGACATGAGACAAATCCATCTGATTGACGGTGTTGATGTTCCCTATAATATAAAAGAAATCTTAGATTATCTAAGTGAGCATATTTACGGGAAAGTAACCATTCACGCACTCGCAAAGCACTTAGGCAAAAGCGAAAGTACCGTAAAGCAATTGTTTGCACAGTATTACAATGGCGGAATCATCCGTTATTACAATACCATGAAAATAAAAGAAGCCCGCCGGCTCATCCGACAGGGACATCATAACATCACGCAGATTTCGGATATGCTTCAATTTGATAATCCACAGTATTTCTGCAAATGTTTTAAGTTATATTCAAACATGACACCAAGTGAATATAAACATTCCATTATGTAAATAAAATCATATATGTTTCACGGTTTGCTTTTGATTAATTCCAATTATCCGGTCACTGAAGTTGCAAAAACGCAATAATTGAAAAAGACAAAAGACCGACGGTCTTTTGCCTTTTTCAATTTATTTGTAGTTTACAATCTTACCAAAGTCCGGTTTCAAAGCTGCACCACCTACAAGACCACCATCGATGTCCGGCTGAGCGAACAATTCCGGGGCACTTGCTGCTGAAACTGATCCGCCGTATTGAATACGGATTGCTTCTGCTGTTGCTTCATCATAGATTTCTCCGATACATGCACGAATTGCTGCACATACTTCCTGAGCCTGTTCTGTTGTGGCAACCTTACCGGTTCCGATTGCCCAGATTGGTTCGTAAGCGATAACTGCTGTCTTAGCCTGTTCTGCTGTTACATCTAAGAAAGCAATC
>CAZXQK010000011.1:0-13281 GCA_964642785.1 uncultured Faecalimonas sp. | reverse complement strand
ATTTCTTATTTTCCGTTCACACTGAGTTTCCCGGATAAAATTCCTTCCAATACCTCATCACTCACATCAGCACCAAAAAAGTCTTTATAGAAATTTTTAGTAATTTCCTTAATATCAATATCTTCAAATCTGTCAGGATACAGTAGTTTCGCCGTCCATACAATTTGAAGTGCAGATTCCGGGCCACTCCGACACCAGGCTAAAAGTCCCTGTGGAATCCGACAGACTCTGTGATTTTTTACGGCAGCCAGTTCGGATAATGCCGCATTACCGATAAGTTCATTATATATATCAGCCTGATTTTTCTGACCGATAAGAATATAATCCGGATTGATTTCCAACATTTTATCCGCACTGATCTCAAAATTTTTTCCATCATATTCTCCTGATGTTGCAAGAATGCCTCCGGCAGTCATAATCCAATTTTCCTGGCATTCCCCACTTCCGACTGTATGATATATATCCGTAAACCGACCATCCACATAATAAACCAAAGGCTTTGATAATTCTTCCACAGACCCAAGATGTTCTGTAATCATCTTCACATTTGCCTCATAATATTCACAATATTTCTCAGCCTGCCTGTACTCCTCCTCACCCAATGCCTGTCCGACAATTTTCAATGCTTCCTGAAATGTCATATTATCCTCAAAGCTTACATAAATCGCTTCCAGCCCTGCTTCCTCATAAACAGGAACCATCTCTCTCATGGTAGTAATCACAAGTTCCGGTTCATACAGCAAAACTTCATCCAGGCTCATATACGCATCATCATTTCTTTCTATAGAATTGATTTCAGGACAAATCGTTCCCGTCCATGCATAAACATCTGAATCAAATACATTCGGTACTGCCACAAGTTTCTCTGTTGCCCCCAATGTCATCGTGAGAATAATGCCATCAGGCCAGTCTGCGAATATTTTATTTATATTGTCAGATATTTCTTTCTCTTTTCCCTCCATATCAACAACACGTCTTCTGCCGTTTGAACCTTCGTCGTTTTCTTTTTTGCATCCCGAAAAAATAAAGCAAATGGTTACAGCCGCCAAAAATGTGGTTATAATTTTTCTCAAGTTATCTTTCATGGTCTTTTCCTTTCTGTTTTATCAGAATATTTTCTCGTTCACCTGTCTTCTATTATGTATGATAGCAAATTTTTTTCCTGTGTGTATTGCTCTAAAGTCTTAATAACTTGTACCAAAATTTCATTTTTTACATCATTCTAGAAAATAATTCCATAGATAAATTTATTATTGAAATTTCCATTACGAAAAAGTATAATTATATAAATTGCTAAAAAACGGAGAATTTTTTATGGATAATTTGAAACAATACACAGATGACAAAGTTTTCAAACCGCATGCATTAGTACGGGCATACTATCATGACGAAACATATATGTCCACTCCCATACATACACATAATTTTTATGAATTAAACATTGTTATCGCCGGAAACGGAAAACATATTGTAAATAATTCCACATACCACATTGCAAGTGGAGATGTCTTTATCATGCCTCCTAATATACGGCATGGATATTTTTTTGACTCAAAACAATATTCCATTTTCCACCTGCTTTTTAATAAACAGTTTTTCAAAAAATATGAAATGTATCTCAATAGTCTGTCCGGTTATCAGATTCTATTTAACATCGACCCCTTGATTCGTGTACAGGATAATGTTATTAACAGTTTCCTACACATCAACGTTGTCGAAAATTATAATCTTACAAGAATATTTAATGAATTAGCTTTTTTGGAAAATTCTCAGAAAGATAATACGGAACAGGAAAAAGAGTTTCTTACACTTTACGTAATTGCCAAAATCTGTGGCATGATCGAAGAAGAAAAAGTGTCCTACAATGGAACAAAGCGCTACTTATTTGATTTACTGAAATCTGTAGAATATATTCATTCAAATTACGGTGACAAGATTGAATTGCAAACATTATATACAATTTCCTGTATGTCCCGTTCTTCATATATTCGATATTTTAAGCAGTTATTCAACTGCCCGCCTATCGATTATATACAAAACTACCGGCTTCGTCAGGCAAAATCCATGTTGAAGCACTCGGAGCATTCACTGACAAGCATCGCAAACGAATGTGGCTTTTGTGACAGTTCACACTTCAGCCGATTATTCCGGGAAAAATATCATCTTTCCCCTTCCGAATACAGAAATATATTAAAAAATGAGAGTCCTTCATAAAGACTCCCATTTTTTATATGATGTCATTTTTATGTTTTTCTATATATTCTATATTCCAAAGCCAATTATGGTACGATAAAAAATGAATTCCCTCTCTCACAGAAAATGCACTTCGCCCTTCCGACAGAGTTTGTCCCGCCTCCAGAACTGTATTCTCATGTACTAATCCCGGCAATCCCATATTTTCCCACTGAGTGCTTGCGCCTAAACAGCACAACTGTTCTGAAACCGGATCTGCCCACGCATCTTTTGAAGAAGCGGATACACAAACAAAACGCGGAGCAATTGTCGCCAGCAGATAATGTTGATCAAAATCATCTGGTGCATTCGTTTCGGCATATTTATAATAATTCTTACAGAACCAATATGGAAACTGTTGAATAATCGATGCTATAGATTCCCCTTGATTTCCTCGAGAAAGAGCATCTCCTGAGCACCCTGCATTATTTGAAAAAACATAGCGAAACCGAGAATCCATCATCCCTGTATATAAGGCTGTCTTTCCAAGGCGGGAATGTCCAATAACAGCCACCTGATTTTTATCGATATCCGGAAGTGTCTCCGCATAATCTAATGCTCGCATGGTGCACCATGCCCACATGGCAATTTTCCCACAGTCACTACCTTGTTTCTGTCCCTCCGGAAGTAATATCGGTGCAACACCATTCGAAAAATCATCATCATCCGTAGTCGCTTCCGTATAACAAAAAGATAATATATTAAATCCATGTTCTGCAAGCAGCTCTCCGGGATAAATCCGATTAGGCATTACACTCTCAAATGATAAAAATACAAACAATGGATGTTGCTTACCATCATTCATGGACTGATAATGTAAAGGTATCGTATGGCTTCCATGCTCATTTTCTACAACCATATCCAACCGGGTCATTAAAGCACCGTTTGGTGCAATATATTTTTCAAATATCGGTTGTCCGTAACTGACTTTTGCTACATCTTTTCCAGGAAGATATCCATATTCCTCATGCTGAAGTATTTCCATCATCTTCTCACGCTCACATAGTGGCGGAAGATTTCGTGCTTTCAATAATTTCTCTAACATGACTTATCCTGCCCCCATATTCTTCTTAACATATGTGCAGAAAGTTTTGGCTGCCTGTCTCTTGTAAACACACCTTTCCGGTTCATCAAAACACGTGTATAAGATTGACCAACCATAAAATCGGCAAATGTCCACACATGCGTTCCGACTGTATATTCTTTGCTTTCTATCAATTGACACTGTTTTTCTAAAATTTCACTTTGATACTCTTCACTGAACATACGTGCCGGTTCGAAATGCATTCCCGCCACAGCGTCAGCACCAAACTCAGCAACTAAAATCGGTTTCTGATATGCTTCATAGTATTTATCCAGACACGCACTAAACTGTTCCAATGCAAGTTCAGTTTCCCCCGGCGTTACATACCAGCCAAAATATTTATTAATACAAACTACATCGCAATATTTTAACGGACAATTATCCTCCGGTTCATTGTATGCTACATACGTCAAAGGTCTGGTGTCATCACATGCTTTCACCTGCTTTTGAAGTTCATGAAAGAAAGCATCTGCTTTCGCATCTTTTGCATCCGGTTCGTTTGCCATGCTCCACATAATAACAGAGGGATGATTTTTATCACGCTCAATCAAATCGCAAATCATCTTTTTTCCTCGTTCCAACACGTCATCGGTATACATTCTTTGATTCAGACCAACCATAGGTGTTTCATCAATCACAAGAAATCCATGTCTGTCCGCATAATCCAGCACGTTCTCATCATAAGGATAATGGGATGTCCGGAACGAGTTTGCACCAATCCAACTCATCAGATCAAAATCCTTCACAACAAGACTCGGTTGAAAACCTTTTCCAAAAACTTGAAAATCCTCATGTTTTCCGAAGCCTCTCAGATAAACCGATTTTCCATTTAAAAGAATTTTGTTTCCTTTCACTTCAACTGTGCGAATACCAAAAGGCTGTACATACTCATCATTTTCACCGTCATCCGTTTCCATATGCACTTTCATTTCGTACATATTCGGTTGTCCTACATCCCAAAGACGCGGATTTTCTATCACAAGACTTCCACAAATTTCTGCGCCGGCTACGGAAACCATATGCTCTGCTCTCAATTGTTCAACTTCGACCCTGATCTTCCCCTGTATGTTATCAGAAAAGAGAATCCGATATTTCACCCTGGCTTTCTGGTCCTCAATATAGGTTTTTATCGTTATGTCTTCTATTCTTTTTTTATCAGTAGTATAAAGAAATACACTTCGATGAATACCACTATACGGAAAAAAATCATATGTTACTGCCGGGTAAGTAAGAAAGAAACCTTCTCGTCCTTCCTTATTTACCATAGCAGCCGGTGGAATAGCCCAAGGATCCAATCTATTATCACTTAAAACAACTATTCGATTTTCCCCTTCCTGAAGATATTCGCTTATCTCTGTCTCAAACGGAAGATTTCCTCCTTCATGACAGATAACCTGATGGGCGTTGACCCAGACAGTACATTTACCAGTTACACTTCCAAACCTCAGCCAGACACATCTTTTTTTCCATTCTCTTGTAAAATATACCTCTTTTTCAAACCAGCACATGCCAAAATAGTCCATCAAATCACTGTTTTGCTCATTAATACTTGCAGGAACCGCTATTTCACGTCCCCTTGGAATTTTCTGAAACCACCTTTTTTCTCTTCCCTGAGCATGTTCGTCTTTACCAAAATGCCAAAACCCCTCTGAGGACATGAAAGAACGTTCTGAAGGAGTCTTAGGATACAGCATGTCGTCACCTCATTTCTCTAATATAAAAAAGGATTACCATACAACGAGTACAGCCTCGCCTCCACCAAGTGTTTTAGTAACGGACTTTGCTGTCTCTTTTGTTGTCTTTGCATTCAGAATATATGTCGCCGCCGTCTCACTGTCAAAGGTGACCGTCACATTCTGTGAAACATCAGGGTTAAAGTTCACAAGATACATTGCATGTTTACCTTCATATTTCCCAGTCAGTTGAAAACAGCCTGTCAACACGCCATACTCGGAATCTGTCCCCGTTACCGTCGCTCCTGAATAAGAAGTTCCTGATAACGTAGCATTGATTTTTTCTGGAGAAAGATCAAATATTGTACTCTTGTAAAGTTTAATCTCCTTTACGGTATCATATGCATTGGTTTTCGCATATCCGCCTGTCGCCATAATTCCCTTACTCTCCGCATTCATCAGCACGTCGTCGATTGCCTTGACCTGTGCATTCACTTCTTTCGCATACTCATACCATACCGTTGTATTTCCCTTCTTATCAATCAGACCACTGCCAACCGTACCATCACTGTAATCTACAAAATTTTCCGGTTGGACTGCCGGGAAATACATCAATCCTTTTGCACCAAATGCAAGTGCCGTATTTGCATTCCACTTAAATTCACCCCTGCCTGGATTGCCTTTATCATTTTCATTCAGTGTAGACTGCACTTCATATCCGTCTCCAACCTGAACATATGAACGAAAATCAATCCCATTCTCATTCGCAACATAGCGGGTCATCGCCATATTTTCAAAGTAACTTTTGATTTCAGAAACAACGGTTCCATCAATTGTTTTACCGTCTTTAGTATCCAGAGCCTTGCTCCAGAACGGATATCTCGTATTAGACAGATAGGTCGGTTTAAAAGTATCCACATATTTCCTCAGGTACGACACATACTTATACTGTGCTGTACGATTACCAACATAATTGTATTTATATATAATCAGATTGCCAATCGTCGGAATCTTCATTCCGTTTACCTTTGCCGCCAGTTTCTGTATGTCATCCTCCAAAAGGCACGAGACATCTCCTGCCGCTGCCATTTCCGGGTATATCTCTTCAGATCCCGGTTCATCGAGCATATACAGACCATAGAAGGACTGGAAATGATCATAAGCTTCCATCGCAGTCCGTATGCTCTCCTCCGTCTGATTTGCAGGATTTCCGTTTAGCCTTGCATCTTGCAGAGTGATTTTCATATCGTATTTGCTCGCATATGAGAGTTGCTGATACAACGGATATCTGCTGACCGCATCGTCACCAAACTGGTCTTCATATTGCACAAGCAGATTCAAACCGGCTTCCGACAGCAGTTGATACGTCTTTTCTGACAATTGTTTCGTATTCGGCCCTCTCCACCCGGCGATCACCATCTCTGTCGTGTTCTCTCTGCTGCCCAGAATATATTTCCGAAGTTCCGATACATCCTTTGTATCCAATGTCTGATCCTTATCTACATCATAGCCACGCACAATACACTTGTACGGAGAGTCTGTCTGTTTATTTGCTACCGCTTTCAAGACTCTTACCAAATCCACCACGGTTCTCTGATCCGATGCACCTGTCGTTGTGCATCCGGCACGATAGAGGATCGCTTCCATTTGATAGAGCGATACACCATCATTATAACTGATCTTATAATCTCCGGTCTCATCTAAGACAGAACCACCGACTGCCTCTATCTCTTCCCAGGCATCATCTCCTGCTCCGGTACGTTTCCAAAGTGCAACCAGTCCTTTCGGAAGTGTGTAGACTCCTTCATCCAAATCATGATAATAGTCCGGTAATACTTTGTCCCGTCCGCCAATATATGCCGATATCTCAGTCCTATCTGCATCTGTTTCATTCTTTTTATAATATGCACTATAAACCAGTGTATTGCTCATCTGATCCGCAAATCCGCTCAAAACAATCGGACCGTTTCCGTACAATTCTCCATTAAAATACATATATACGAGAGCAGCATCTTTATATTTTGTGACATCAATCTGCAACGTGTATTCACAATTGATAAACGCATCAATGCCGGCAGTCTTGGCATCCAATAAATGAGTTACTAAACTTGCTCCACTGCTTCCAATCGCCGTGATTTTCAGATTCTCACCCACGAAAGAGATTCGAAGACCATACCACGAAGTATCCTGACTTCCATCCCCTTTCATACCACCATAGCAGAAAAGGTAGTCCGTATCACTGCTTCCTGCCGGTCCTTGAAATTCAAATGTTTCTTTAAAAGAAGTATTTACAAGCGTGTCCTGTGTTGGATGTGCTTTATTTGTAATCTCTCCCGGTTTCAGCAAGCCGTCTACTGCCACATTTTCACACCAATCCTGCAGTGTAACCTTTGTAAGTTCCGGTTTCTCCACGATAGAATACGGTGCAATCGTACCGCTCCACAGAGAAAGTGATTTTCCCATGGTGTAATCGCTGTTTTTCGGATTGCTCAAAGTAAAATAATCTCCGGCAATCACATCATTGATCCATACAGCAAAAGTTGCGCTCGTCTCTGTCTGATCCTTAACCGCAATCTTCAAATTAAAACGCTGATTAATCAACGTATCCAGACCAAATCTCGACGGTTCATACGTCGGAAGCGAACTTGCAAATTCGAATGAGTCACTACTAAACGACAACCGATCGTCTGCCGTTACACTGATATGCAGACCAAAATTACGATTTCTACCACCATATCGGATCGTGCTTCCGGCTCCCATAACAATGTCACCGCTAAAGAGCGTTTCATTCAGGCTGTCAGTTGTTGCAAGTGTATGATTTGTCTTTTCATCTGTATATGCCTGCACACAGGAAAGTCCAAAATCTTCCCATGTAATATCCGTCAGATCTGTCGGGACGATAATAGACATCCCCATCGAACTGTCAGCGGTAAGAACAGTCGACTCTGTCATATACATGCTGCCGTCCAAAATTTCTGCTCCTGCCACATTCTGCGTCAATGTGAATGTTCCTGCTCCGACCACAATATTGTTGATCCAGATACACATTTTCGCTGATGTCTTATCAATATTAACATCTGATACAGATATCTTCAAATTAAATTGTGTATCTTTAAAACTTGTCAGACCAAATCGATTTGCCTCATACTCTCCTGCAACGTCATCCGAATTAAAGTCATAATCTGCCGCGCTGATCTTTAATCGTTCCTCATTCAATGTAAATGCCAGCCCTGAGATTCCGGCACCATAATAAAGAACACCGCCTTCTTTGATTGTCACGTCAGCATTAAAAATTGTATTATTCAGGTTTTTCGTAGTATAGCCGGTTCCCCCATTTTCCGTAACCGTTGGGTCAATAGCCGAAGCAAATGCAAGTTGCTTGCCTCCATACAGAACTGCCTGATTCCATACCAGTTCCGTACTGCTGCAGGTAACATTTCCCTTGTCATTAAGATTATCAAATAAACTTTTTCCTACTGTTGCTTTGCTCAGATCCACATCATATACTTCTGCCCCCAAAACCTGAATGCTTTCAATCCTAACGGTTGTATAGTATCCTGATCCATGTCCCGGTCCGCCAAAAATTCCAAATTCAATACCCTTCACTGTTCCATCGGACGAGAGGAAACCATCAGCCGAAAGTTCATAAATTTGAGAAATGCCGTCCAACATCATCTGTATATTCTCATATGATGCTTTATTCGCATCTCCGTCCTGATCCTTGTTATAGAATCTAACATTCAATGTCGTATTCTGATGATCCGGTGAATCCGTCGTCGCACTTGCTTTGATACGGATCTTTTTGTGTGCTTCACTTGGATTGACCGGTTTGGCAAAAGTAACCGTCGCTCCACTGTATATGACAATTCCGCTCCAAACATTTGTCGTGCCTTCCGTTTTGACAGTTCCTGAGGTGATCAGTCCGTCCACCCTATCTGTCGTCCACGTAGTTTTCTGCAGATCAACCTGCATTGTATCTACACCGCTCACTTCAATACTCTCCACACGCACGGTCATTCTTTTCTCCGTTGTCGCACTTACCGTAGGTCCATTAAATACTCCGATCGACAGACCTTTGATCTCACCATTTTCCAAAAACTTATCTGCCGGAAATTCTAACGTCGCAGCTTCTGCTCCGATTGTAATGGTTCCAGACTCGTACAAGGCTTTTGTGTTTGCATTTCCTGTCTCACCTTTTTTATAAAACCGGACTTCCATATCCTGTCCGATATAATCCTCTGCATCAGCACTCATCTTCACGGCAATGGTCTTTTTCACTGCATCCGGCTCGACGGCTGATGGAAAACCAACTGTAATAGCCGAGTAGATGATCGCCTCCTGCCACAAAAGCCCTGTGCCATCTGCCGTCAGATAACGCCAAGGATTAAGACCAGCAGGTCCACCTGTCTCATATTCCGTATCTGCCGGATTGATGTGATACGTCCCCGTTCCTACAATATCGATACTCTTGATACGAAGCGTCATATACTTCTGGTCGGATGAGTTATATGCCGGCCCACCAAAAAGTCCCAGCATAAACCCATCTATCTTTCCGTCTGTCAGAAGTTTATCCAGCGGGAATTCAGCCACAACAGTAGTTCCATCCAGCGGAACTACCGTTCCTTCATACAGAGCCGCATCATTCGCATTGACATTCTCATCTTTTTTATACATGCGGATTTTTAAGTCTTGCCCCTGCATGCTTATGTCATCCGTCTCCGCACTCATCGTCACACGGATTTTCTTCTGCACTTCACTCGGATTGATTGGTGTCGCAAATGTTGTCTTTGCTGCAGAATAGATGATTGCTCCGTTCCATACTTTCACCGTTCCATCATCCGCAAGATTCCCCCAATCATTACCGCCGGTCATACCTTTTGTCCATGTTGCCGCCTGCAGATCTGCTTTTTGTGTATCTTTTCCGATAATCTCAATACTCTCTACTCTTACGGTCATCTTATTACCCGAACTCGATTGCGGTCCGCTAAAGAAAGCCCATGCGAGACCTGTAACCTTGCCTTCCTCCATAAATTTATCTGCCGGGAATTCGATGGTCGCCGTTTCTCCACCAAATACTACCGTACCTGTCTCATAATATGAATCCGAAAGTTGTCCTATATTTCCTGATTCATTATGTTTATAAAAACGAATCCGCAGATTTGTTCCTGACAGTTCAGCAGCCTCCGTCGTCGCACTCATTTTCACGCGGATCATTGTCTTTGTCACGCCATAATCACTCCATGAAATCTCCTGCATCTGATCCATATTATCCGGGACGATACCCGCTGCCTGCACTTCTTCAATCCCCGTGCCACCAAATTGTGACTGGATTCCTGTAGCATTAAAAAGCATCACAATTGCACAAAAAACTGCCAGTGCTTCCTTTAACCTACGTTTTACTGTTTTCTTCATCTTCATTTCCTCCGTTCTACTCATTGCTTCGCCTTCTCTCACCACTCTCACTTGTAATACCATCATAGCAGATTGATTTGATCTTTGTATTGATTAATAATCTCGTAGACTTGTATATAAGTTTCAATTTTTTGACAATGATATTATTTTTTATTTACAAATAAACATTTTCATGATTAAATCAAAGTAATATATGAATAACGGAGGAAATACCAATGAAAAAACAACGAGTTCATCTTATATGTAATGCACACCTCGATCCAATTTGGCAATGGGATTGGCAAGAAGGTGCAAGTGCCGTACTCTCTACTTTTCGTTCTGCAGCAAATCTGGCTGATAAATACGACTATATTTTTTGCCACAATGAAGTAACTGCATACAAATATGTAGAGGAATATGCACCGGATTTATTTCAGAAGATTCAGCATCTGGTAAAAGAAGGAAAATGGAAAATTATCGGTGGCTGGTATTTACAGCCGGACGACAACATGCCAATGGGCGAAAGTTTTGTCAGACAAATCCAAATGGGATTTGATTATTTCCGAGAAAAATTCGGTGTCACACCAACTACCGCATTTAACGTAGATGCTTTCGGTCACACAAGAGGTCTGGTACAGATTTTAAAGAAATGCGGACAAGACAGCCTGATCATCTGCCGACCACACACTGACGAATTTGAAACAGAAGAAAATATCTTTCTTTGGAAAGGTTTTGATGACAGTGAAGTGAAAGTATATCGTGCTCCTGACGGCTACAATTCACCGCTTGGTACTACTGCTGAAGAAATCCAAAAAAGACTGGAATATCGTAGCAAAGAAAATGTTACCTGTATTATGTGGGGTGTCGGAAATCATGGTGGTGGTCCTTCAGATAAGGATTTATCTGACATTTCCGAACTGATAAAAAACAATAACAAATATGAAATGTTTCATTCCACTCCTGAAGCATTTTTTGCCGAATTGAATCCTTCCTACACAGTAGATAAATCACTGTACATTTCCATGCCGGGTTGCTACACGTCTTCTATCTGTGTGAAACAAAAGCACTTAGAATTGGAAAACGAACTGTATCTGGCTGAAATCATATCCTCTGTGGCAAATATGAAAGGCTTACTGAACTATCCGAAAGAAGCATTATATTCATGTTTTATTGATTTACTAAACGGAGAATTTCATGATGTTCTACCGGGAAGTTCTGTTAAAGCCGGCGAAAATAATGGTTTAATGTTATTTCATCATGGCATGCTTGATGCCGAAAAAATAAAAACAAGTGCTTTTTTTGCTCTCTGTCAGGAACAACCGTCTGCGAAAGAAGGAGAATATCCGATAATTGTATTCAATCCGCACCCATATACAATCAAGGATAATGTGGAATGCGAATTTTCTCTCGCAGACCAAAACTGGTCTGAAACAGAAATTTCGCATCTGATTGTGAAAGACGGAAATATTCCGGTAAAATATCAGGTAATCAAGGAAGAAAGCAACCTAAATCTGGATTGGAGAAAACGGATTATTTTTGAAGCCGAGTTGCCTCCTATGAGTTTAAAAAGGTACAGCGTTTATGTTGAACATCAGGCTGTCGCAAAGCCGGAACTCACCGATTGTATCGTCTATGATAATGGTCATAAATACGTTGAAATTGACAGAAACACCGGTCTTTTGAAAAGTTATCGCCTTGACGGAAAAGAATATGTAAAAGATGCTTTTACACTTACAATGTTTGATGATAACCCGGATCCATGGGCAATGGGAAAAGAACAGTTGAAGCGACTCGGAACAAACGGACAGGCATTTTCCCTTTCCGACAATTCACAAGGTGTCTTTAAAGGAATGAAGAGCATTCAAGTAATCGAGGATGGCGATATTCATCTCGGTGTAGAAGCATTTTTTGAGAAAGAAAGCAGTAAAGCACGTATTGAATATCGCATTTACAAAAACAATGACGATGTTGATGTAAATGTAACACTGTTCTTTCATGATATAAATAAAATCGTGAAACTCGGCATTCCTGTATGCAACTTCGGAAAAGTGATCGGACAGACAGCTTTTGGTACCGATGAACTCTTTACGGACGGACGAGAAAACGTTTCTCATCGTTTTACTGCTGTACAATCCGGTGATAGATTTGCAGCAATTTTTGATAAGAGTCGTTACGGCGGACACTTTGAAAATGGTACATTATATCTTTCGCTTGTAAGAGGAACTACATATTGTGCACATCCCATTGAAGCCCGTCCTCTCATTCCACTAGACCGCTTCACTAAAAAAATGGATCAGACCGAGCACAACTACTCTTTCCGCCTGTCGGTATGTAATGAATCGGAACTTGACAGAAAAGCAAATGAATTCAACCGAAAGCCTTATGCCGTGAATGTATTTCCATTAGGCGAAAAGCCAAAAGTAAATACCTTTAATATTAATACTTCCAACAACAACATAACACTTGTAACCATGAAGAAATCAGATAAGCGAGATGGATATATTTTAAGATTTATCAACAATTATAAAGAAACACAGACTACAACCATTACTGTTGGCAATGCCGGTTGTGATTTCACTTTCAAAAAATATGAAGTGAAAACTTTATTCTACAATGGCACTTTAAACGAACTACATCTGTTAGAAATATAGTCAAAAAGAGGAAATCGGTCACTACCGATTTCCTCTTTTCTTTTACTATGAATCTCTATTCTGTTACTACACCTTTCTGCAGCATTACATTTGCGTAAACTGCAGATTCTCCGGTTGCAATAATGCAATATACCTGTTTTGCTTCTTCATAAAAAGCAAAACGTTCTATATTTCCGACTGCCTCTGCACCGCGTGCATCATATTTTGCAACGATATCTTTGTAAGTATCCCAGATAGGTGTAGAAATTCT
>CAZXQK010000010.1:0-13660 GCA_964642785.1 uncultured Faecalimonas sp. | reverse complement strand
TAAGGCACTTCAGGCTGTGAAGGAAGCTGTTGCAAGTCCGCTTCTTGAAACAACGATTGCAGGTGCATCACATGTTATCATTAATATTTCCGGTGATATCACATTGTTTGATGCAAGTGATGCTGCTGAATATGTACAGGATATCGTTGGTGAAGAGACAAATATCATCTTTGGTGCAATGTATGATGATTCTAAGACAGATGAAGCTACCATTACGGTTATTGCTACAGGATTACACAATGTGGCAGGAACTGCTTCTAAATTGAAATCCAAATTAGAAGGAAGGGTTTCGACACCGGGTGTGGAGAGATATGAAGCTCCGGTTGTTCCGACACCGGTTATGCCGGAATTGGATCTTGGGCTTACAAAACCGCAGACGGCAGGAACAACGCCTACATTGGAGACACCAAGAACTCCTGTAAGCACGGTAAAGGAACAATCGATCAAGATTCCAACATTTTTGAAGAAATAAATAAGAATTCGAACTATGTCGAAGACTTTGTGGGAAACCACAGAGGCTTCGACATTTTTTTTAACCTTCATTCCCTATAATAGATTTTGCTTGAGTACCAAATCAATTTCGTAGCGAAAGAGAAAGTAGGTGGAATGTGTATTACGAATTGTATGTGGACGTATTGTTTTTGGTGAATTTCATGATGGATTACATATTGCTGTTACTTTTAAAAAGAATGCTTTCCTGCTCTGCCACGCATGGAACCGTCTTTTTGGGAGGACTTATTGGTTCTTTGTTAACCTGCATTGTAGTAATCCTGCCAATTCCGTACTCTGCAGTGAAATTCGTATTATTCCATATGTTTGTAAATACTTGCATGATTCGAGTGGGATTAAAGATCAAAACGGTCCGTTCGTTTGTGAAAGCGTTGATTCTGCTGTACATTGGAGGATTTCTCATGGGAGGAATTATGGAATATTTCAGTCAGTATGTACGGGTTGGAAGTTTGTTCCTTCTTGTTGCCATCGTGGCTTACTACATGGTGCTGGGAATCTGGAATTTCATTTCTAAAATGCAGCGGTGGAATCAAAGTCATTATCAGGTGGATTTGTATCTGCAGGATAAACGGTATTCGGTTCGGGGACTGCTTGATACGGGAAACAGTCTTACCGATCCGATCAGCGGACAGCCAATTAGCGTATTAGAGCGAAAACTCGCCGAAAAGCTGTTAGAGGAAAAAGAAGAGAAACTTTTTCGATATATTCCTTACAGAACCATAGGAAAGGCAGAGGGTGTAATGCCGGTTTTCAGAGCAGATCGTATGTGTGTGCATCGAGATACAGACTGCTGGATAGAAAATCCGTTGCTTGGTATCAGTGAGGAAGAAGTTTCGGCAGAGGGTGCGTATGAACTGATTTTAAATCCGAATCTATTTTAGGAGGAATAAGATGATTATGAAACTTGCCGTACCAAAAAGAATTGTTCGGACGATTTTGTTTCCGGACAGCATGGAACTACATTACATAGGCGGAGCAGATGTTTTGCCTGCACCATTAGGTTTGGAAGAAGAAAACACTGCAATATCAGAATTGGGAACAGAGAATGATGAAGCCGCAAAGAAATTATTGATTGAACACAACCTTCGGTTAGTGGTTTATATTGCAAAAAAATTTGATAATACGGGAGTCGGGGTAGAAGACTTGATATCCATAGGAACCATTGGATTGATTAAATCCATTCAGACGTTTAATCCGAACAAAAATATTAAACTGGCGACTTATGCCTCCCGGTGTATTGAAAATGAAATCTTAATGTATTTACGCAGAAATAATAAAACAAAGTTGGAGGTTTCTATCGACGAACCGCTGAATGTGGATTGGGATGGAAATGAACTGCTGCTTTCTGATATATTAGGAACAGACGAGGATGCAATTTATAAGGATTTGGAAAATGAGGCAGAGCACAAATTGCTGATTCGGGCAATCAACTGTCTGTCAAACAGGGAGAAAATGATTGTCCAAATGCGCTACGGTCTTACATCAGATGACGGACAGGAGAAAACACAGAAGGAGGTCGCAGATTTGCTGGGCATCTCTCAGTCTTACATTTCACGTCTGGAGAAAAAAATCATGCAAAGATTAAAGAGGGAAATGCTGAGATTTGATACCATTTGACAGGAGAAAGTGTTATAATGAAAGAAAAAGGGGTTGACGTAAATGAAACTTACATTTATTGGCGCAGCTCATGAAGTGACAGGAAGCTGCCATCTGCTTGAGGCAAACGGGACACATATTTTGATTGACTGTGGAATGGAACAGGGACCGGATTTGTATGAGAATCAGGAACTTCCGGTTGCGGCGGGAGATATTGATTATATTTTACTGACACATGCTCACATTGACCATTCCGGATTGATACCGCTTCTGTGCAGACATGGATTTAGGGGCGAAATTATTACGACGTTTGCAACAGCGGATTTGTGTAATATCATGTTGCGTGACAGTGCTCATATCCAGGAGTTTGAAGCTGAATGGCGTAATCGGAAGGCACGTCGTTCCGGGGCACCGCTTTATGAACCTTTGTACACTATGCAGGACGCCTTGGAGGCAGTTGCACTTCTGTCACCATGTGATTATGGTCAGACGATCGAAGTGACAGAGGGTATCCGGGTACGGTTTAATGATATTGGTCATCTTCTTGGTTCGGCCAGCATTGAAGTCTGGGTAACGGAAGACGGAGTAACAAAGAAAATTGTCTTTTCCGGTGATATAGGAAATCTGGATCAGCCAATCTTAAAGGATCCTTCAACTGTGCAGGAGGCTGATTATGTTGTCATAGAATCGACATACGGAAATCGGATACACAGCGAGGAAAAACCGGATTATTTGGGTGAGTTTACCCGTATTTTGCGGGAAACATTTCAGCAGGGCGGAAATGTGGTCATCCCGTCTTTTGCAGTAGGACGAACACAGGAACTTCTTTATTTTATTCGTGAGATCAAGGAAAAGAATCTGTTACCGGATTTTTCGCATTTTGAAGTTTATGTGGACAGTCCGCTTGCGATAGAGGCAACCAATGTCTTTACGAAAAATGGAAAGGCGTGCTATGACGAGGAAGCAATGGCACTGGTGGAAAAGGGTGTGAATCCGCTTGCTTTTCCGGGACTGAAACTTTCTGTTACAAGCGATGATTCCAAACTGATTAACTTTGACAGTCAGCCGAAGGTTATCATTTCCGCTTCGGGTATGTGCGAAGCAGGTCGAATCCGTCATCATCTGAAGCATAATCTCTGGAGAAAGGAATGTACGATTTTGTTCGTAGGATATCAGGCGGCAGGAACACTGGGAAGGAAATTGATCGAAGGTGCAACAACGGTGAAGCTGTTTGGTGAAACGATAGAAGTTGCAGCCAGAATCGAATCGCTGAAGGGAGTCAGCGGTCATGCAGATAGGAATGGACTGCTATTGTGGCTGAAGGGATTCAGGTCAGAGATACAGCATGTTTTCGTTGTGCATGGAGAAGATGCGGTGACGGACGAATTTGCCCGGACAGTGACAGAGGAATTTGGTTGGAAGGCGTTTGCCCCGTACTCCGGTGGAAGTGTGGATCTTGCGAGAAATGAAATTCTTTCAGAAGGCGTACGGATTGTGAAGAAGAGAGCAGAAAAGCCGGAAAAACTGCGTGCAGAGAGTACATTTAACAGACTGGTGCTTGCCAGCAGGCGCCTGATGACCGTTGTGATGAAATGCGAAGGCATGGCGAATAAAGATTTGGCAAAGTTTGAGGGACAGATTCAAAATCTGGTTGACAAGTGGGATATGAAGTAGAAATAAATATTTGTCAAGGGATAAAAGTTTTTTTATTTTTATATAGAACAGAATAGATTGGAGCCATCTTGTACATCATTTTACTATTACGAAATGTAGTAGGAGGATAACAGGATGGCTCTTAATAAAGTGGAAATCTGTGGTGTGGATACGTCGAAACTTCCGTTATTGAAGGAAGAAGAAAAAAGTGAACTTTTTGCGAGGATTAAGCAGGGAGATGCAGAAGCGAAGGAACGCTATATCAAAGGAAATTTACGTTTGGTACTGAGTGTGATCAAACGATTTGGAAACAGCAATGAAAATATGGATGATTTGTTTCAGATTGGCTGCGTCGGACTCATTAAGGCAATCAATAACTTTAATACGGATTTGGACGTGAAGTTTTCGACTTATGCGGTCCCGATGATCATTGGTGAAATCCGAAGATATATGAGGGACAATAGTTCTCTCCGGGTGAGCCGCTCTCTGCGGGATACCGCATATAAAGCAATCTATGCAAAGGAAAATTATTTAAAGAAAAACCTGCGTGAGCCGACGATACAGGAGATTGCAGATGAAATCGGAATTCCGAAAGAAGACATTGTGTTTGCAATGGATGCAATTCAGACGCCTATGAGCCTTCAGGAACCGGTGTATACGGATGGTGAGGATGCTTTATATGTGATGGATCAGATTAGCGATAAAAAAAGCAGGGAAGAAAACTGGGTCGAGGAACTGGCACTTCAGGCTGCCATGAAGTGCCTGAATGAGCGGGAACGCTACATTATCAGACTTCGGTTTTATGAAGGAAAGACACAGATGGAAGTGGCGGAGGAAATTGATATTTCTCAGGCACAAGTCAGCAGATTGGAAAAACATGCATTATGTACAATGAAAAATTATTTAAAGAGTTGATTTTTTTTCTTGTTCATACTATGATATAAGATGTAAACAAACATAGGAGGGACATCATGTACAAAGCGTGCATTTTTGATTTGGACGGTACCCTGACGGATACGTTGGAGTCGCTTACTTATTCGGTAAATGCAACCTTGCGTAAATTGGGATTGGCTCAGATTACAGATGAGCAGTGTAAAACTTTTGTCGGAAGCGGTGCACGAAAACTAATCGAACGTTCACTGAAGGCGGCGGGAGATTCAGAACTGGCACATATAGAAGAAGCAATGGAAGTATATGGGCGGATTTTTAAAGAAAACTGCACTTACCGCGTTGTTCCGTATGAAGGCATTGAGGAGATGCTTGAGAAGCTGAAACACGCAGGTGTGAAACTTGCAGTTTTATCGAATAAACCGCATTTGCAGACCCGGGATGTTGTTGCTACTTTTTTTAAGAGTGATACATTTACCTGTGTACAGGGGCAGCAGGAAGGGATTCCGAGAAAGCCGGATCCGACAGCAGTATTTCAGCTTGCAGATGAGTTGGGAGTGACCAGAGAGGAATGTCTTTATATTGGCGATTCCGATGTGGATATGAAGACAGGCGTGGCGGCAGGAGTGACAACCATAGGCGTAACATGGGGATTTCGTTCAAGAGAGGTTCTCGAAGAAAATGGTGCGACTTATATCGTGGATAAGGCGAAAGAAATAATTTCAATTGTAGAAGGAGAAATTTAGTATGTACGAATACGATGAAGAATGCTTGAAGGTTTTTTTGAAAAAACAATTACAATTATTTGATGAACCGGTTGCTGAAAACATGGAGGAAGCAGAAGCTTTTTTGGAAGACTGTATGGCAGTTGTAGTAGATTCATTGCAGGATGTGAGAGACTATTTTGAAGAAAATGGTGCAGACATTTCGGAAATGGATAATGAAGATTTGGAAGAAGCATCTGAAGTATTTGCTTTGCCAAGTGGAAGATACCTCGTTGTAGAAGGATAAAGATACGAAAGGATTGAAGAACATGTATAATGGAAATGAAAATATCGTAATTTGTGAACATCCGTTGATCAAACACAAGATTACGATGCTGAGAAACAAGACAACAGGAACCAATGAGTTCCGTGCAATTGTAGAAGAGATTGCGACATTGATGGGCTATGAAGCATTGAGAGATCTGGAATTGGAATATGTGGATGTAGAGACACCGTTAGAGGTTGCAAGTTGTCCGGTGATCGCCGGAAAGAAACCTGCAATCGTGCCGATTCTCCGCGCAGGACTTGGAATGGTAGGAGGTCTTTTGTCGCTGATGCCGGCTGCAAAGATTGGCCATATCGGTCTGTACCGTGATGAAGAAACACATGAGCCGCATGAATATTACTGCAAGCTTCCGGCACCGATTGAACTTCGTAAAATTTTCGTAGTTGATCCGATGCTTGCGACAGGTGGTTCCGCAATCGCAGCCATTGATTTTATCAAACAGCATGGCGGAAAAGATATCACCTTTATGTGTGTGATCGCCGCACCGGAAGGTTTAGAGAAATTACAGAAGGCTCACCCGGATATCAAAATCTTTGTTGGAAATCTGGACAGACAGTTAAATGAGGATGCTTACATCTGTCCGGGACTTGGGGATGCGGGAGACCGTATTTTCGGAACGAAATAATAGGACATAAAAAAGGATATACAGATGTTACGGTCTGCATATCCTTTTTTTGCCTTAAATGATTAGCGGTCGCCTACTTGGAAATTCACTCCGGTATCGTTCGGTTCTTCATTTTCAAATACATAATCCTTACCCGGAAGAATCGCATTTAAGATAATACCTGTTAAAGCACCAACTGCAAGTCCGGAAAGACTAATGGTAATCTGACCGATTTGGAATGCAATGGAGCCGGCTGCACTGTAGTTGATTCCGATAGAAAGTACCAAAATCAAAGCCGCAATGATCACGTTACGTGATTTTGTAAAGTCTACCTGATTTTCTACTACGTTGCGTACACCTACTGCGGAAATCATACCGTAGAGAATCAGAGAAATACCACCAACCGTAGCAGTTGGCATTGACTGAATCACTGCAGAGAATTTCGGGCAGAAAGAGAACAGTACGGCAAAGTAGGCTGCAAGTCTTACGACAAACGGATCATATACTTTGGAAAGGTTTAACACACCTGTGTTTTCACCATATGTAGTATTTGCCGGTGCACCAAAGAGTGAAGCCATCATGGTTGCAAGACCGTCACCAAGTAAGGTTCTGTGAAGTCCCGGTTCTTTGATGTAATTTACGCCTGTTGTAGATGAAATAGCGGAAATATCTCCGATATGTTCCACGATGGTAGCAAGTGCGATAGGCATGATCGTAATAATGGCTGTGATCAGTTTGGAAGCATCGAAGTTGTCAAAGAGTGCGAGTACTGTCATTTCTCTGTGAATCGGAACACCAAACCATGCTGCGTTTGCTACACCTGTGAAATCTACTTCACCCATGCATATACCTACCACGTAGGAAGCAACAACACCGATTAAGATAGGAATGATCTTGATCATGCCTTTTCCGAAAATGTTGCAGAGGACGACTACAAGAATGGCAACCAAAGCAATCCACCAGTTTGTTGCACAGTTGTCAATGGCAGACTGTGAAAGTGTAAGACCGATTGCGATGATGATAGGACCTGTTACGATCGGCGGGAAGAATTTCATGATTCGTCCTGCTGAGAACAGCTTGATGAGTCCGGCAAGAATCAGATAAAGTAATCCGGCACAGGCTACACCGAAGCATGCGTAGGGAATCATTTCCACGTTACTGCTTCCGTCTTCCAAGATTGGTGCGATAGCAAAGTATCCGCCCAGGAATGCGAAAGAGGAACCTAAGAATGCAGGAACCTTTCCTTTTGTCAAAAGGTGGAACAGGAGTGTTCCGAGACCTGCAAATAAAAGGGTCGTGGAAACATCCAGACCGGTAAGAAGCGGTACCAGTACGGTTGCACCGAACATGGCAAACATATGCTGCAGTCCGAGTACGAGTGTTTTACCGGTACCAAGTTGTTTGGCATCGTAGATGCCTTCATGTGTGTTTTTGTTCATGATGTTTTGCTCCTTTAGAATAATTTATCTTTTGCCATGGTATCATAAAATGACAAATTATTCAACTTTTCCTTTTTCCAAAGCATCGCCAATCGCATTTAATATGACCTGCGATGTATAGGGACTGTCACTGCTGTAAGAAATATCTTCCAAAGATTGGGTGTGGTAAATCTGTTCTGCAATGTATTCCATGGTCGGCTGTGCCAGAGGATACATGGTTGCCACGGACTCGTCTAGATTGGTAAAACGGATGGCATTGATGTGGGAGGTGTCCACAGAGACTTCCACTTCCAGAGAAGTATTGTTTAAAGTGATGGTGGAGGTGTAAATACCGGGAACATAACGTGGTTTGTCTTTGGTATCATTTTTCTGTTTTGGAAAGAACATAAATGCTAATAATATAATCAATAAAATGCCAAGCAAGGCAAAGATGGCAGTGTAAATAATTTCTTTCATATGCAAGACTACGATTTTTGTCTTAGAACTCATAAGTACCTCCTAAAATGGGTCATTTTTCTTTTTTTATAATGTATGTAAGCAAATGGGAAAATATTCATTTGTTTTACGTGACAAATGCCGGACATTCCTGTAAAATAGAGGCGGTATGAAAAGGAGAGACAAAGATGTTTATTATAGTAGGATTGGGAAATCCAACGGCAGAGTATGAAGGAACAAGGCATAATGTGGGCTTTGCCGTCATAGATGCCATTGCGGATAAATATAATATATCGGTTACGGAGCGAAAGCACCGGGCGTTCTGTGGAAAAGGAATTGTGGAAGGTCAGAAAGTTCTGCTTGTAAAACCACAGACATATATGAATTTAAGTGGAGAAAGTGTGCGGTCAGCACTGGATTTTTATAAGGCAGATTCAGAAAGCGAACTTTTGGTAATTTATGATGATGTCAGTCTTGACACAGGACAACTTCGCATTCGCAAAAAGGGAAGTGCAGGCGGTCATAACGGCATCAAAAATATCATTCAGCATTTGGGGAATGACGTGTTTTTGCGCATCAAGGTGGGCGTTGGTGAAAAAACAAAGGAGTATGACCTTGCCGATTATGTGCTTGGACATTTTTCGAAAGCAGATCAGGAACAGATGGAAGAAGGATATCGAAATGCGGTTGCTGCTGCTGGACTTATAGTACAGGGCGAGACAGAGCAGGCGATGAATGTTTATAATAAGAAGGTTGTGAAATAAAACATGAAGGTTTTCAAAGCACCACTTACCGAACTGGCGGAGTTTGAGACAGTTCAGAAAAGATGCAGAAAAGAAACGGGGATTTTTCAGTTTGCAGGCTGTGTCAATTCTCAGAAAACGCATATGATGTACGCACTTGGCGATGGGGTTGATGTGAAACTCATCGCTGTTTCTGGTGAGATGAAAGCAAAGCAGATTTATGAAGAATATCGCTTTCTAGAACAACAGGTCTATCTGTATCCGGCGAAAGATTTACTGTTCTATCAGGCTGATTTGCGCGGAAAATATCTGCTTAAACAGCGCATGGAAGTCTATCAGGCAATGTCAGAGCAAAGAGAAGTTACGATTGTGACAAGCTTTGAAGGATTTATGGATGCACTGGTGCCGTTTGAAGTGCTGAAAGAACGAATCTGCGTGCTGACAGTCGGTGAAACCGTAGATTTTGAAGAACTCAAGCAGAAGATGGTATTTCTCGGGTATGACAGAGAGGAACAGATAGAAGGTCCGGGACAGTTTGCAGTCCGGGGCGGAATTTTGGATATCTATCCGTTGACGGAAGAAGTGCCGATACGACTTGAATTTTTTGGGGATGAGATTGATTCTATCCGTACCTTTGATGTGGAAAGTCAGCGTTCCATTGAGAATCTGCAGGAGATTTCCATTTATCCTGCCAGTGATTTCCCGGAAGAGGAGCAAGACAGGGTTTCTTTCTTGGATTATTTCGATTTGGAAAAGACGGTGCTTTTTTTAGATGAACCGGTAAGGCTTGTGGAGACAGGAGAAGGCATAGAGGGCGAATTTGTGCAGGCACAGGCAAATCGTATGGAAAGCGGATATGAAGTTTCTAATGAGGAAATGAAACTGTTTTCAGTGAAAGAAGTGGCTGAGAAGATGCATAAGTTTCACTGTGTGGCTTTTTCGGCATTGGAAATGAAATGTAAGCTTCTCTCTGCAAAGGAAGTATTCCATTTACAGAGTAAAAGCGTCAATCCGTATAACAATAGTTTTGAATTGCTGACCAGAGATTTGAAGCGTTTGAAACGAAGCGGATACCGGGTGGTACTGCTGTCCGGGTCAAGGACAAGAGCCAAGCGTCTGGCGGAAGATTTGCGGGATTATAACCTGAGCAGTTTTTACAGTGAGGATATGGAGCGGCAGGTAAGTGACGGGGAAATTATGGTTACCTACGGACACGTTGCGGAAGGCTATGAATATCCGCTGCTTAAATTTATGGTGATTTCAGAAACGGACATCTTCGGGAAGGTGAAGAAAAAGAAGAAACGTAAGACTTACGACGGACAGAAGATACAGAATTTTGCGGAACTGAAAGTCGGCGATTATGTGGTTCATGAAAATCATGGACTTGGTATCTATCAGGGGATTGAAAAAATCGAGATTGACAAAGTCGCAAAAGATTACATGAAGATTGCCTATGCAGCAGGCGGAAATCTTTATATTCCGGCAACGCAACTGGATTTGATCCAAAAATACGCCGGCGCAGATGCAAAGAAGCCGAAACTGAATCACTTAGGCGGACAGGAGTGGTCCAAAACAAAAGCAAAAGTACGCGGTGCGGTCAGAGAGATTGCCAAGGATTTGGTAGAACTTTATGCGACAAGGCAGGAAAAAGAAGGCTTTGTCTATGGACCGGATACGGTGTGGCAGCGGGAGTTTGAGGAAATGTTCCCATTTGAGGAAACGGAAGACCAACTGCTTGCTATCGAGGCTGTCAAGCGTGATATGGAGAGTACCAAGATCATGGATCGTCTGATTTGCGGAGATGTGGGATACGGAAAGACAGAGATTGCGATTCGTGCGGCGTTCAAGGCGGTGCAGGAGAATAAGCAGGTAGTGTATCTGGTACCGACTACCGTACTTGCACAGCAGCATTATAATACCTTTATGCAGCGGATGAAGGAGTTTCCGGTTCGGGTAGATCTGCTGTGCCGTTTCCGTTCGGCAGCACAGCAGAAAAAGACCATCGAAGATACGAAACGGGGACTGGTGGACATTATCATCGGTACACACCGAGTGCTCAGCGAGGATTTAGAATATAAGGATTTGGGACTCTTGATCATCGATGAGGAACAGCGTTTTGGCGTACAGCATAAGGAAAAAATCAAGAAATTAAAAGAAAATGTGGATGTTCTTACGCTGACGGCAACACCGATACCGCGAACTCTTCATATGAGCCTGATCGGAATCCGTGATATGAGTGTTTTGGAAGAAGCACCGAATGAGCGTATGCCGATTCAGACCTATGTGATGGAATACAGTGAGGAAATGGTGCGTGAGGCCATTCAAAGAGAATTGTCCAGACAAGGGCAGGTCTTTTATGTCTATAATAAAGTACAGGATATTGAGGAAATCACGGCAAGATTGCAACAACTGGTGCCGGAGGCGAATGTTGCATATGCCCATGGTCAAATGCGGGAAAATAAGTTGGAAAATATTATGCTTGATTTTATCAATGGAGAGATTGATGTGCTGGTTTCCACCACGATTATTGAAACAGGACTTGATATTTCCAATGCGAACACCATGATCATCCATGATGCAGACAGGCTTGGGTTATCCCAAATGTATCAACTTCGCGGACGGGTAGGACGGTCGAATCGTATGGCATACGCTTTTTTGATGTATCGGCGTGATAAACTGCTTCGGGAAGTGGCAGAAAAAAGACTGGCTGCCATTCGGGAATTTACAGACCTTGGTTCTGGTTTTAAAATCGCCATGCGGGATTTGGAAATTCGCGGTGCGGGAAATCTGCTTGGAGAAAAACAGCACGGACATATGGAAGCAGTCGGATATGATCTGTATTGCAAAATGTTGAATGAAGCAGTGAAACATTTGAAAGGGGAATTAGAAGAAGAACCGTTTGTAACCACATTGGATTTGAATGTGGATGCATTTATCCCGACTTCCTATATTCCGAATGAGTACCAGAAACTGGATATTTACAAACGAATTGCATCCATTGAAAATGAAGAAGAGATGGACGATATGCTGGAAGAGATGATTGACCGTTTTGGTGATGTCCCGAAGAAAGTTCAGCAGTTGTTGCAGGTTGCACTTATGAAGGCGTTGGCACATCGTGCGCATTTGGTCAGTGTAGAGCAAAAAGGCGATGAGATTCGATTTGTGATGTATGAAAGAGCAAACGTACATGTAGAGCGGATTGCACCTATGATAGAAAGTTATAAGGGGAATTTGAAGTTCACAGTGGATGCCAACCCGTATTTTACCTATAAAAAACTTTCAAAAAATAAGAAAGAGAAAGAAGAAGACGTGCTTGAGCTTGTGAAAAATGTGTTAAATAGCATAAAATCATTGCTTGATTAAGAAAAAAGCGTTATAATGTTGAGTCAGAAGCACGAAGGAGGATTTATTCATGAAATCATTAAAAAAATTAACTGCACTGGTTGCAGTAGCAGCACTTGCGGTCACACCATTAGCCGGATGTCAGAAACAGAAGGACATCGATAACAGCGAGATTGTGATGACGGTAGGCGATAAGAAAGTAGAACTTGGACTTGCAAACTTTTTTGTCAGATATCAGCAGTCCATGATTGAAGAACAGATGGAAATGTACCAGCAATATGGATATGCCATGGACTGGGATACAGAAGTGGAAGAAGGAACTACTTATGAAGAAAGTATCAAGAAAAGTGTTTTGGAATCGCTTCAGAAACTGTATGTCCTTGATGCTCATGCTGAGGAATATGATGTGACAATCACAGAGGAAGAAACAGCAGCAATTGAAGAAGCAGCGAAGGCATTTACAGAAGCGAATACCGAAGAAGCCAATGAAAAAGTTTCCGGGGACTATGCAAAAGAATATATGCGACTGGCTACAATCAATACGAAAATGTATGAGGCAGTTAAGGCATCTCACACACCGGAAGTAACGGACGAAGAAGCAAATCAAAAGATTATGTATTATGTAAAGTATGATCTGACAGAGACTGATGATTCAGGAAATACAACGGAATTGACAGATGATGAAGTTGCAGAGTTGAAAGAAGATGTACAGGCGTTCTTAGACGATGCGAAAGCAAACGGAAATTTGGAAGCATATGCAACAGAGCAGGAAGTGACTGCGACGAAGGCTGCATTTAATGCGGATAACGAAGAGTTGGAAGCAAAATTAGTGGAAGCAGCAGATGCATTGGAGTTGAATGGATTTACCGATATAATTGAAGGAGAGTCTGCTCTCTACATAGCACAGGTGACAAGTCTGTCAGATGAAGAAGCAACCAATGAAAAACGTGAGGAACTTATCGAGGAGAAAAAAGATGAGTACTACGAAGAAACTGTTGAGGCATGGACGGAAGATACTGAGATCAAAGTGTATGATAAAGTGTGGGCGAAAGTCAGCCTGGAAGGTTTGAAGATTACTTCCATCGAACCGGAAGAAGATGATGCTTCAGACAGCAGTACAGATACAGAAGAATAATGATGAGACTGTGAAAAAGAGTGGAATGTTAAATTCTGCTCTTTTTTCTAATTCAACTTTCTGCAACTGAAACATATAAAAAGAAAATTATAATTTATTGAAAAAATTTTGAATATACAAATCCCCTTTTTTCTTTTAGACTTATTTATAAGTACAATAAAGAAGGGGGTTTTTCTATGCAAAGAAAACGACGAGGCTTAAGGCGTGGTACAGGGTATCACTTAATGGTTCTGCCGTTACTGATTCTGTATCTGACCTTTATTAT